>CAYTVF010000020.1:22196-32930 GCA_964441345.1 uncultured Desulfopila sp.
CCCCTCAATCCCCTCCCGTCAAGGGAGGGGAGGATAAAACCAAGCGGCCAAAGTGCATACTGTTGAAATAAACTGAATAGTTACCATAATCCTTACATAATCCTCAGGGCTTGTAAACAGTAAGTCTTTTTTCGGGGAAAATAAAGCACTGGGCGAAATGTCGAATTCCTGGTGGTGGACCTTTATAATTTGCTGGAAATGGCTTATAGTGGGGTGCTGTTTCGACCGGCAACCGTTGCGATCCGGTCGAGTTGTGCGAAATGTTCAAAATAGCGAGCGGAACCTTGTCCCGCCGACAACGATGAAGAGGGAAAATGTTGATTTCACCGGTTACCATTGCCACTCCAGCAGGCGACAAAGTTCTGCAGGGACTGCTCGATCGTTTTCAGGCGGCGGACAGCTCCTGCCGGGATGCGGTCAGGGAGATTCTCCGGACGGTCAGGGAGAAAAAAGATGAGGCGGTGCTGGCCTATTGCCGTAAATACGACGCCCCCAACCTCGCCGCCGGCCAGTTGCAGGTCAGCGCGGAGGAACTGAAAGAGGCCTACGGCCGGGTTGACGAGGATTTCCTCGATACCTTGGCCAGGGCGATCGAGCGGATCCAATCCTTCCATGAGCGGGAGATGGAGGATTCCTGGCTGCAGACCCGGGAAGACGGAACCATCGTCGGGCGCCTGGTTCGGCCGGTCGACTCGGCCGGGCTCTACGTTCCGGGCGGGCAGGGCGGTTCGACGCCGCTTGTTTCCTCGGTGTTGATGAACGGCATTCCGGCGGGCATCGCCGGGGTGAATCAGCGGGTGATGGTCACGCCCCCCGGCGCCGACGGCCGGGTCAGCCCCCATTTACTGGTGGCCGCGCAGGAGATCGGCATTACCGAAATCTACAAGGCCGGATCGGCCTGGGCGATTGCCGCGCTGGCCTTCGGCACCGAAACCATCCCGAAGGTCGATGTGATCGTCGGTCCCGGCAATCAGTACGTCGCCGAGGCGAAAAGCCAGGTTTCCGGGATGGTGCGCATCGATATGATCGCCGGCCCCTCCGAGGTCCTGATCGTTGCCGATGCGACCGCCAGAGCCGCCAATGTGGCCGCCGATATGCTGGCGCAGGCGGAGCACGATCCCCTCGCTCTGGCGATTCTGGTCACCACCCATGAACCGCTGGTCGGCGAAGTGTTGGCCGAGCTTGAACGGCAGTTGCCGCTGCTTGCGCGGGAAAAGATTGCGAGAACGTCGCTTGCCGATCGCGGGGTGATCCTTGTTGCCGCCGATCTCGAAGAGGCGGTCGAGGTGGCCAACGCCATCGCCATCGAACATCTTGAACTGATGATCGACGACCCCTGGGCGCAGGTCCCCCATATCCGCCATGCGGGTGCGATTTTTCTTGGCGGCAATACTCCGGAGGCGGCGGGGGACTATATGGCCGGCCCCAACCATGTCCTGCCGACTATGGGCACGGCCAGATTCGCGTCGGCCCTGGGCGTCGAGACATTCTTGAAAAAGAGCTCGCTGATCAGCTACTCGGCCGCGGCGCTTGCCGCCGATGGCGAGCATATCATGCGGCTGGCAAAACTCGAAGGGCTGGGCGCCCACGCGGCCTCCGTTGCGGTTCGGCTGGGGAGATGACGGTCGATTTCCACGATCAGCTGGCAAGCGGTCTCGGGCTGCTTGGCCTTGCTCTGCCGCCCGAGTCGCAAGACCGGCTGGCGCGCTATTTCAACGAGCTGAAAAAATGGAGTCGAAAGATCAACCTGATCGCCAAATCGGCAACCGACGAGCAGATTATCGAGAATCATTTCCTCGATTCCCTGACCCTCCTTCCTTTGCTTGCCGGCGCGGGCAGCCACCTCCTCGATATCGGCACCGGCGCCGGTTTTCCGGGGCTGGTCTGCAAGGCGGCATGGCCGGAACTGAGCGTCACCCTGGTCGAACCCCGGGCCAAGCGGGTCAGCTTTCTCGGCCATATCGTCCGGACCTTAGGGCTTAACAACGTGGTACTCCTCAGCTGCCGGGTCGAGGACGACAAGATGCTTCCCGCCGATCGTCCGTTTACCCATATAACCGGGCGGGCGGTCACGGAAATCGGCCCCTTTCTCAAGATGGTCGAGCGGTTTTCGCCGGCGGCTCCCCGCTTGATCCTGATGAAGGGACCAAGATGGCGGGAGGAGCTTGCGGCCGCCGCGGAAATTGTTGACCGCTCCCCTTTCAGGCTGGGAGAGATCAAAGAGTGCGTCCTGCCTTTTTCCGGGGCCAAGCGTGCTCTTTTGCTTTTTGACCGGCGCTGACAGGCCGGAATACAAAGTTATTGAGTTTTAAGGAATCGGTATTTTGTAACTTAGAAGTTAATTTCAACACTATGCACTTTGTCAATAGTGCTGAATAGATGCGGTATTATTTTCCCTCACATCCAACAGTGATTACTTTCTCGAAATAAGGTGAAATGATGAAAAAAATTGCAGAAAAAATTGCAGTACTAGCCGGGGACGGCATTGGTCCCGAGGTGATGAAGGAGGCAATCAAGGTTCTTGATGCCGCCCAGCAGAAGTTCTCCTTCAAGCTTTGCTATGAGTACGCCGATGTCGGCGGCATCGCCATCGACAATCATGGCGAGGCACTGCCCGCATCGACGCTTGCTCTCTGCGAAAAGAGCGATGCCATCCTGTTCGGTTCGGTCGGCGGCCCCAAGTGGGAGAGTCTGCCGCCGGAGAAGCAGCCCGAGCGCGCCGCGCTGCTGCCGCTGCGCAAACATTTCGACCTCTTCTGCAATTTCCGCCCGGCCAAGGTTTTCAAATCTCTCAAATCAGCCTGCCCGCTGCGTCCGGATATCGTCGGCGAGGGGTTCGATATCCTCTGTGTGCGCGAACTGACCTCCGACATCTATTTCGGTACCCCGAAGGGCAGAACGGGGGAGGGTGCGGATGAGCGAGCCTTCGACACCATGGCCTATACCCGCGCCGAAATCCAGCGGATATCGAGGATGGCCTTTGCGGCGGCCCGGCTCCGCCGTGGCCGGGTCACCTCGGTTGACAAGGCCAACGTCCTGACCACCATGGTTCTCTGGCGGCAGGTGGTGATCGAGATCGCCGCGGAATACCCCGATGTCGAACTGCGCCATATTTATGTCGATAACGCCACCATGCAGCTGGTCCGCGACCCCCATCAGTTCGATGTCATGCTGTGCGGCAATATGTTCGGCGATATCATCTCCGACGAAGCCGCCATGCTGACCGGCTCCATGGGTCTGCTCGCCTCCGCGTCGCTGAACAGCGATAAGTTCGGCCTGTACGAACCGGCCGGCGGTTCCGCCCCGGATATCGCCGGCCAGGGCATCGCCAATCCGATTGCCGAAATATTGTCGGCGGCGATGATGCTGCGGTACAGTTTCGGCCTGGACGATGCGGCCGCGGCGATCGATCGGGCGGTCGAAAAGACCCTCGACCAGGGATTGCGAACCGCCGATCTCACCACCGACAAGAAATCGGCGGTAACCACCGCGGCGATGGGCGATGCAATTGTGGCGGCCTTGCTCAGCTGAAATCTACCCCCGCAAGGCGGGTAAACAACCACCTCCTGGAGACGCGGTTCCGGCTCGTTTCCAGGGGAAGAGGGATGCTCATGACAAACAGGGAAAATGTCATTCTGGTAGCGGGTGAAGCTTCCACCGAACTCGGCTATAAAGTGGCGGAGCGGATGTGGGTGCCGTTTACCGAGATGGTATATAAAAAATTTGCCGACGGGGAGCGATACCATGCCTTTCCCCGGTCCATTTCCGGCAAGGATCTGGTAATAGTCGGGGTGACCCATGACGACAGCTCCCAGCAGGAACTGCTCGACCTCATTTCCGGGGGGAGATACTGGAATGCCGCTTCCATCAATGTCGTCATTCCCTTCCTCGGCTATTCCACCATGGAGCGCGCCAAACCCAACTCCCACGAAATTCCCAAGGGCATCACCCGGACCCGGCAGATATTTCGGGCCAGGCCCGATTTTGTCGCCTTTGTCGACCTGCACTCCGAGGCGGTGCTCCATGCCCATGGCGGCGAAGTCAGTATCAAGCATGTCTGGACCGACGATCTGGTCGTCGATAAAATTAAAAAGAGCGGCTTGCGGGATTATGTGCTGGTGTCCCCCGATTACGGGTTTTCGAAAAGGGTTGCCAGGCTGGCCAGCTTGTTAAATTGTCCCCATACCGCGGCGGATAAGGACCGTTACGATACCGACAAGACCATTGTCGGCCAGGTTTCCAGCGTGGTTAACGGAAAAACGGTGATAATCTGCGACGATATGATCCGCACCGGCGGCTCCATCCTGCAGACCGCCAGAAGGTGTCTGGAGGCGGGGGCGAGGGAGGTTGTCGCCCATGCCACCCATCTGGTGATGGCCGGAGAGTCGATGGAGAAATTCCGCAATGGTCCGATCTCCCGGGTGATCGGTTCGGATACGTACCCCGGGCGGGAAAGCGACGACCTGCTCGATGTCTATTCCGTTGCACCCCTGCTCGCGGAAGTAATTGAACAACATTTGCAGATTTGAAAGGATCCTGGGCGCCATTTCGAAATGAGAAAAACTCGACGGATTATTTCGAAACGGCTCCCGATTGTGGCTGGCCCATGAAAAGAGAGGACATTGCCGAACATCTTCAGCGTTCCATCCTGTTCAAGGATGCCTCTGCCGCCGAGATAGCTTCCTTTGCCGGCGTTGCCCGGGTGCAGATCATTCCCGAGGGGCAATACGTCTACAGGAAAGGGGACACCAGTGAGGTGTTTTACGTCATCGCCATGGGCGAGGCCGAACTGATCCTCGGCCGCGATGACGGTGTTGCCAGGATTGTCGGCCGGATCGGCCCGGGCGGCCATTTCGGCGAGACCGGGATTCTCACGGAAAAACCACGATCGCTCTCGGTGCGGGCGCTGTGCGATCTGGTCGTCATCTGTTTCGACAAGCGCTATTTCCGCATCGCATTTCTCTCCAACAGCAGAATCCACCGGCAGCTCGATGCCGCTCTCGCTGAAAGGCTGCGGGTCGCTTTTCTCGATCAGGTCGACACCAACGACGAGGAGCACCGGCCGGAGGACGTGTCCGGTGCTGACGATGTGATCCTGTTCAAGGATAAAAGTATGTCGGCTATCCAGTTGCGCCGGTTGGCACGGCGCAGGACCGACGATATCCGCGAGTCGAAAACGGCGAAAAAGACCCAGGCGGTGATCGAAAAATTTTCTGCCGGAAGTGCCCCCTATATCCTCACCGGCGAATCGGGGACCGGCAAATCGATCATTGCCCGGCAGATTCACCTGCGGAGCAAGAGGGCCGAAGGACAGTTTCGCGAGATCGATCTGCGCGAGTACGAGCCGATGCGCCTTGAACGAAAACTGTTCGGCGCGGAGCAAAGTGCTTTCCCCTTCGCCCAGGCGCGTCGGGCCGGCCTGTTCGAGCAGACCTCCGGAGGGACGCTGGTCTTTACCCACGTCCATCTGATGAAGGAAGAACTGCAGGAAAAGCTGGTGAAAATCATCAAAAGCAGCACCTATTCCCATGTCGACAGCAAAATCCAGCTGGCGATGCAGTCGCGGATCGTCTTTATCAGCAGCTACTCCATTGAGCATTTGCTGGCTACGGGCAAGCTCCTGCCCGAATTGCTGGCCTTGTTCGAACCGCAGCAGTTTGACGTCCCGCCGTTGCGTCATCACAAAGAAGATCTGCCCAGACTGGTTTTGCACTACCTGGCCCGTTTCAGCAAAGAATATGGCAAGAAGATTCATAAAATTTCACCGGAAACTCTCGGGATCTTTATGAATTACGATTGGCCGGGGAATCTGACGGAACTGTCGAGCGTTGTCCGCCGGGCCGTCATGCTGGCGAAAAAGGATGAGATCGTTCCCGATCAGATCCTGCTTGGTCTGCCGAAAACGGAAGGAAAGTGGGAATACAATATCCTGCGAATCGCCTGGATCAGAAAATTTCTCGAAAGCTCTATCTTCCCCCGTGTGCCGCAGGTTATTGTCGGCTGCGTGCTGTTGATCACCGTCCTGTTTCTCTTCTTCGGACCGGAAAATCCCCGGTCGAACCTCGGCATCACCATAGGCTGGTACATCGGCTGGCCGCTGATGTTTTTCTCGTTTTTCTTTCTGGCCAGAACCTGGTGCAGTGTCTGTTCCCTCGCCGCACCGGGGACAATTCTGCAGAATATCGTCAAGCCGAATCGCAAGACCCCCCAGTTTATTAAGGATTACTCCGGCTGGATCGTCGCGGTCCTGTGTATTGCGGTGTTCTGGATAGAGATAGTCTGGAACGCCTACAGCAGTCCGTACCTGACCGGCGGGATTATTATGATCATCACCCTGGGATCCATTCTCTTCAGTGTGCTCTATTCCCGGCGGAGCTGGTGCCGGTATCTCTGCCCGCTGGGGGCGGTGAACGCGATCTTTTCGATGCCGTCGGTGGTTGAACTGCGCTCGAACAGACATGTCTGCCTGAATCGTTGCCAGGACCACGCCTGTTTCGTCGGGGATGGCGATATGGCCGGATGTCCGATGTTCAGGCACCCGTACCTGGTCGACAACAACAGGGATTGCATCATGTGCGCAAAATGTATCAAGACCTGCGCCAACAGTTCCATTCAACTCAACCTGCGCCTCGCCCCCCAGGAATTGTGGGCCCTGGAAACGCCCAGGCGGGCGGACAGTTTTCTCATTGTCTCGATGGCCGCAATCTTTTTCCCTTTTGCCCTGCAAGGCGAGTTTGCTGGTTTCGTCGGCTGGCTGGTATCGAAGGCGGCCGGATCGGGTTTGATTCTCCCTGCCGCGGGAGTAGCCAGCGTACTGTTTTTTGCCCTTATCCTGGTCTTTCAACTCGGTTTCTATCTCACGGTTTCCCTTGAAGCGCTGTATGCCGGGATCAACAAGAATCTGCTGCTCTCCCTGTCGGGATATGGTATCATTCCCCTCATTCTCGGCGGGTATATGGCGGTGCATATGGAATTCTTTGTCGGCGGGGCCGGCCGGATCGTTCCCAACATTAAAGAGTTGCTCGGCATGCACCCGGTCTACGAAAATATCCGGCTGATCAGCGCGGACAGCACCTATGTTCTCCAGTTTCTTACAGTCGTCGGCGGCCTGCTGGCTTCGCTATATGCTACCTACCGGGTAATAGAGCGGGCCATGGCCGGCGATACGGTGACCTCGAAGGCCCTGGCTATCCCCTTTACCTTTCTTATTGCCCTGGGAGGGCTTTTTGTCTTTATGGTTTAGGTCCTGTCACGTTACGTCTGTCGTATCCAGCTTGCCATGGCCCGGGCCGATTTCTTTTGCGGCACGGTTTCCGGCGATTTTACCGATTGACTTATTCAAGATAAATTACCACAATAGAGTCTGCTATCCAGCGAAAATCGATAAGAAAAACTTCATGGAGTCATTCCAAAGAGCAGTAGCCCCCTATCCCGGGAGCTGTGTAAATCGCTCCACCAATCAAACACTTCCCATTGTCCTTATGAAAACTGCCCGGTTACTCGTCATTTTTGTTCTTTTCTTCAATATCCCGATTGTTGCGTCGGCCAGCCAGACCTCGCCTCCTCACTCCGAATTTCCGGATCTTCTTACGGACGAGCCGAATGAGGACGATTCCGTCGATCCTTCCCTTGCCCTGGCGATAAGCGACCCCCTTGAGCCAATGAATCGTTTGTTTTTCAAATTTAACGATGAACTCTATGAATGGGTGCTCAAACCAACAACCAATTTGTACATCCGGGTCCTGCCCCGCGACCTTCGCGACTGTTTTGGTAATTTCTTCATGAATATTGCGACACCTATAAGTCTGCTCAATGCCATTATGCAGGGGGATCTCGCCCTTACGGGCAATGTTCTCAGCAGGTTTCTCATCAACAGCAGCCTTGGCGTTTACGGTCTGGTCGATGTTGCCGCCGATGAGTTCAATATTGACCTTGAGCGGGCCGATTTCGGTCAGACCCTCGGCAAGTGGGGCCTGGGAGAGGGTATTTATTTCTGCTGGCCGCTGTTTGGTCCTTCAAGCGTGCGCGATACGGTGGGGCTGGCGGTGGACAGCTATCTTCATCCGGTCGCCTATCTCTATAACAACCGGGTGGTCGATCTTGCATATTATACAACCAACAGGGTGAACACGCTGTCGCTTCACCCGGATCTTTATGAGGACGTGAAAAGGTACGCGCTGGATCCGTATGTCGCCACCCGGCAAGGATATTACGAATATCGCAAGGCGTTGATCGAGCGGTAGGCGCAAGGAGAGGGGATTGGGAGCTGTAAAAAGAAATCGGGCAGAAAATACAAACTGCGTAAGTTCTACCCGATTGGGGGGGGCTTGATTGGATCCCTGGTGGGATTGCATATATTGTTGCAAGCGGCATGCCAAAAACAAACATGTTTGGGCTGTTGAATAGTTGCTGCTATTTCAGTCTGTTGTTTATTGCTTGCTCATTGCTTGCCGATGGCCGCAAAGAAGCCAGTTACAGAAAACAGCCCCTTGTTTCCAAAGTGTAATTCGAAATGGAGTCTGGTAATTGGTTTTGTGACGGGGGGCGGATGAAAAAAATCCTGAAGTATGGAGTTTTTCCCATAGCGGTTTTTGGGTTTCTGGCGATTGTAACCGTCATGTTGATGCCGGTTCTCATCAATGTGCAGAGGTTTGTTCCCGAGATTGAGGAAAAGATACGTGAGGTTACCGGACGTTCGTTTTCGATCGGGCCCGACCTCGGGCTTTCCTTTTTTCCCTGGCTGAGTATTTCCTTTTCCGGTATGAAGCTCGGCAATCCGCCGGGATTCATATCGGATGAGTTTGTCAAAATCGATTCCTTCGAGGCACGAATCAGGCTGTTGCCCCTGCTGAAAAAGAAAATCGAGATAAGCCGGTTTGTGGTGGGCGGTCTCGACGTCAATCTCGAGAAAAACAATGACGGAAAAATCAACTGGGAATTCGTTCGGACGATCATAAGCCGGGAGTCTTCCGCGATGCGCTCGGCGCAACCGTGGCGCGGATTTCTGCAGGGCAATGTATCCTGCGACCTTTTGGCGGTAACGGACGGCAAGGTGAACTGGGTCGACCGGTCAAAAGATATCCGCCATTCCGTTGCCGACCTGATGATTCTGCTGAATGACGTTACGGTGGATCGCCCCATCGCCCTTGACCTTAAAGCGTCGTATGACGGCAAACCGATCGCCCTTGAAGGGAAGATCGGTCCGCTTCGGCAAAAACAAGGCAATGAGCCCTTATCGGTCGATATCGGCTTTGGCCTTGTCGATACCCTGCGGGGCCGGGTGCAGGGGAAAGTGGAAAATTGGCGATTGTTGCCGGTCTATAATGTTTCTCTTCACGTGGCATCCTTTTCGCCGAGAGCACTGCTAGCGACCCTCGGTATCCCTTTCCCCGTTGCAACCGCCGATCCCGATACTTTTCAAACCCTTGCGCTTGATGTCGTGGCCAAAGGCAGCAGGGATGGTCTTGCCATCGACAAGGGCACCGCGCAACTCGATGCCACCGGTCTGGCTTTCTCGGTTCAGGCAAAATCCATACAGCAGCTGGACCTTGAGTTTTTTCTCGAAATCGATCGTCTCGATCTCGATCGATATTTACCAACCGTAGTCGAAGGAAAATCCGAAGTGAGCGGGACCGACCCGGGACACCCGGTATCGAGAGATTATCGCCCCTTGGGTTATGTATCCCTTGCCGGTGGTCTGAAAATGCAGTCGTTGAAGATCCATGGAACCACTGTTACCAATGTCGATGCGCATTTTGGCGGCAAAGACGGGATCTTCACCCTGGATCGGTCATCCATGACGCTGTATGGCGGGCAACTGCAGGCAAATCTTACCGCGGATCTGCTGGGCGAGCTACCCAAAATGCGTATCGCCCTGCAGTCTCAGGATGTTCAAGTCGCGCCCATGCTGCGGGACTTCGGCGGAAAAGAGATTTTGAGCGGCACCCTGGCAAGCGATATTGCCATGGAATTTTCCGGCGATACGGTTGTGGCAATGCGCAAAACCCTCAGCGGCGAGGCTGCCGTTACCTGTCGTGACGGTGCGCTGCCGGGTGTTGACCTCCTGGAAGCGATGCAAAAGGAAGCGATGCAAAATCGGAAGAGCGTCGATGCCGCTCCGCCAGGAGACCACATCGCTCCGCGAACGGATTTCTCCGAGCTGAAAAGTGCGGTGGCCGTGAACAACGGTCTTGTGGAGTTTGGTGAAACAACGCTGACAACTCCCGACGCCGTCTTGCTTATCGGCGGAACGGCTGATCTTGCCGGGCAGCGGTGGGATCTGCAGGTGGCGCCGATGCAGGCGAATAAGGCGCAGGGCGACCATGCCAGGCCTCCCATGGTGTTGACGGTTACCGGAACATTTGCCACGCCCGAACTGAAAGTCGACAACCGGAAACAGGCGGTGATGGTGGCGGCAGCTGCAAAAAAAACAAATGTGGGGAAGCTGGTGGACGAAAAAATTCCCTCGCCGGTCGACGACGATGTGAAAAACCTGGTCGGCAAAGCGCTGATCGACCCGGCGATAGTTGCCCAGCGATTTCACCTGCAGCCGGAGACGATCAAGCGCAATGAGGTGAAAAAACAGCTGCGGGTCGGCAGCGGAAAAATACGGATCGGTCCCTTGCAGGAGGAGAGTTCGGTTCGCTGATGGTAGCTATTCAGTTAATTTCAGTAGCATGCACTTTGTCTGCTTGGTTTTTGCTTCCCCTCCCTTGACGGGAGGGGATTGAGGGG
>CAYTVF010000020.1:32975-34210 GCA_964441345.1 uncultured Desulfopila sp.
CCTAACCCCCTCCCGCAAGGGGAGGGGGGACTTTGTCAACATCGCGATGAATTTTCGAATCCCTAATCTTTCCGCTGATCGAAGAACACCGTGCTGCCGGGGGTCGATTTGGCCAGCCTTTTCATTTCGGTGCAGGCATCGTTTACTTCAAGAAATGACGAATATCGCCGGTAGCTGAGATCGATGCCGGCAATACTGATGCTCATGATCGGAAATATCTGTGGCTGGCCGCGTCTGTCGGTCGCCTGAATGCAGCGCATGTCGGTATCTTGACGATTATAAAAGTTGATGATATCCCTGTCAAAGTTCCGAATAATATCTTCGGTTACGAACAAGCAGTGTTCGGAGGGAATAATCAAGATAAAATCGTCGCCGCCAACGTGGCCGACAAAGGAGCCGGGACAGCCTGCTTTGTCAACGGCCGACTTCAATATCCCGGCAGTAAAGCGAATGATCTCATCGCCGCGGGCGAAGCCGTATTTGTCGTTATACGCCTTGAAATTGTCAATATCGGTATAGATGACGCACGAACTGTCACCATCGGCCTGCAGCTTTTCTTCGATATGTCTGGCAATGGAGTTGTTGCCGGGCAGGCTGGTGAGCGGGTTGGCATCGAGGGCCAGGGTGTAGAGGCGCTTCAATCCCCCCATCGCCGCGCGCAACTGCAGGTGATTTCTGATCCTGGCCTTGACGATCGCCGGGTTGAACGGTTTGGCGATATAATCGATGGCCCCCAGTTCCAGCCCCTTTGTTTCATCGTTGTCCTCGCCCTGGGCCGAGATGAAAATCAGCGGCGTCTCCTGCCATTTTTCATGCCGTTTGATCAGCTGACACACCTCGAAACCATCCATGCCCGGCATAACAATATCCAGGAGGATCAGGTCGGGATTGGTGGCGGCCAGGAGTTCCAGCCCCTGCGCGCCGCTTTTGGCGAAATAGACATCGTACCGGTCCTCCAGCAGGCAGATAAGGATTTTGATATGTTCGATACTGTCGTCAATGATCAGTATCTTTTCCGCACCGCCGTTTTGCATGAGTGAGTCGATGCCTCTATTTCCGGAACGAGTTTTGCCACTGGATCAGGAGGGTACGAGCTTTTTCAAAATCCAGATCGTCGATTTGTTTTGCAATTCTTGCAAAAACAATTCTGTCTTCCTGTTCCAGGTGCGACTGGAGACGGCTGATCTGTCTGATGGCCTTCGAGCTGTTATGTGTTAACGAATCGGCCAGATCGG
>CAYTVF010000021.1:0-33283 GCA_964441345.1 uncultured Desulfopila sp.
CCTGTGTGTTCGCCCCGATAAACCTGTAGTTCGCCCTGAACCTGCGTGTTCGCCCCTGATAAATGGGCAGACACGCAGGTCTGCCCCTGCGGCCCGTGCGCACCCTGATAACGGGCAGACACGCAGGTCTGCCCCTACATACCCGGAGGAAAAAAAACATGAAGAAAACATTTCACCTGACCCATCCGAAAATCAGAAGGGACAGACTCGTGGAAGCGGTACGACACGATGTCAAAAAGTACATCAAGAGAGAGCGGAATAAAAAGCTGCCGGAGGGCGTCGACTTTTGGGATTTCGCCTGCAAATACGGCCCTACCGCCGAGGACGCCAAGGTGATTCACCCGGCTGAAATAGGCAAATATATCGATGAAGCCGAAGCGCAGCAGCTAGAGTCGTTTTATCTGGAAATTCTGGCCAAGCCGGGACGCAGAATGAAAAAGCAGGATAACTGATCGATGCAAACAAGTGCAATACGGCATTGAAGGGTAGTAATAAAAAATAAAAAAATGGCGGAGGAGCAGGGATTCGAACCCTGGGTGGAGTTTCCTCCACAACGGTTTTCGAGACCGTCCCGTTCGGCCGCTCCGGCACTCCTCCGTTCGACGGACATTGATACCAATTTTTTTTCTGTTCTTCAAGAAGATTAATCGATTCCGCTGCGTGGCTCGAAAAAGTCGTCCGGCAGGAGCCCGGGCGGGCTCCGTCAGGAGGCTTGTCGCCCCGCCATGAATACCCTGACCACCTGCTCCACCGCCTGGGCCAGCAGCGATTCACCGTTACGCATTGCGGAATCAAGGGATTGCGGCCCCCGGCAGAGGGAAAAAACCGCCGCGATACCGATGTCGTAGAGCTCATCAATCCGGTCTCCGACACTGCCGCAGACGGCAATACACGGCACTCCCGCCTCTTTGGCGGCGCGAGCCACCCCGGCCGGGGCTTTGTCGCAGCCGGTCTGATAGTCGATCTGCCCTTCGGCTGTCAGCACCAGATCCGCGCCGCGGATTTTTTCTTTCAGACCGACAAGATCGATGACCACATCGATCCCCCGTTTCAATTCCGCCCCGAGAAAGGCTTGCAGCCCGCCGCCCAGTCCGCCGGCCGCTCCCGCGCCAGGTATGTGTTCGATATCTGGGCCCAGATCCCGGGCGACGACCCTGGCCAGATTGACCAGCCCAGCATCGAGCATCTTCACCTGCGCAGGCGTCGCCCCTTTCTGCGGGGAATAGACCCGGGATGCACCGTTTTGACCGGTCAGGGGATTGTTGACGTCGCAGATCCCCTCGATCGTTACTCCCGCCAGCCGCCGGTCCCGCCCGCTGCCGTCGATCGTCTCAAGGAGCGGCAGGGATGAGCCGATCGGGATCAGCTCCCGGCCGCTTCGATCAAGGAATCTATAGCCCAGGGCCCAGGCCATGCCGATGCCGCCGTCACAGGTGGCGCTGCCGCCAAGGCCGACGACGATTCGCCGCACCCCCATGTCCAGGGCCGCCTTGATCAACTCTCCGGTGCCGCGGGTGGTGGTCCTGGTCGGATCGCGCAGATCCGCAGGAAGAAGCGCCAGGCCGCTTGCCCTGGCCATCTCAATGACCGCGAGGCCTTGACCTGCGACAAGACAGAAGCAGCTGTCCTGTTCGTCCATCCTCGGCCCCTTGACTTTGACCGGCACAACTGTTCCGGCCAGGGCCCGGGCCATCACCTCGGTCAAGCCGTCACCGCCATCCGCTACCGGCACGCAGACCACATCAGCCGCCGGAATTGCGGCAAGAACTCCTTTCTTCATGGCCGCAGCGGCTTGCGCGGCGGAGAGACTCCCCTTAAAGGCATTGGGGGCAACAATAATGCGCATGCAACTCTCCCTGCAGTGGTGTTTGCTTTCACAACCGGCATATGTATGCGGCGGCTTTTTTTCCAGACCTCCCGCCGCCGCCTTTTCTCATTGTTACCCCCCGCGATGACATGTTGCGAGAAAAATCAAATTTCAGTAGAATCAGACGCGGCACCCAACAACTATTGTGAGCATGCCCGCTCCAGGTTTGTTGCCGTCAGACAGAGACACCGCCAAACATCTTTCACAACCGGAAAAAAAGAAATGAAACAAAACATCCAGAGCGATGACCTCAAGCAACTGATCGGCAAGCAGATCAATCTCCCCTCACCGCCCTCGGTCGCTGTAAAAATTCTGAGTGCCGTCCAGAACAAGAACTGTTCGCTGGAAGATCTGGAAAAGATTATCTCCGCGGACCCGGCCCTCACCGGCAAGTTGCTGCGCATCGCCAACTCCGCCTTCTATTCCCTGCCCAACGAGGTGAGCAATATCAGCCGTGCGCTGTCCATTCTCGGCACGAACGTCATAAAAAATATCGCACTTTCCTTTGTCATTGCCGGCAACATGCGCGGTGAGGTAAACGACTCTTTCGATTTCGACTATTTCTGGCGACGCTCCGTGACCGCGGCAGTGGCGGCTGAACTGGTATCGGGAATGCTGCATAAAAAGGATGACGATATTTTTGTTACCGCCCTGCTTCAGGACATCGGCGTCCTGACGATGTATCTGGTAAAAGGAGATGATTATGCTCCAGTCCTCAAACATTACATCGGCAGTGGCGGATCCGAACTGATCGAAGCAGAACAGCAATTATTCCGGTTCGACCACCAGCAACTCGGCTACATCCTCCTGGAAAGCTGGGGCATCCCGGCAACAATTACCATGTCGATGCGGTTCCACCATGATCCGGAAAAGGCCCCGGAAAGGTATCAACGCACCGCCTTCGTACTGAATGTGGCAAACCTGCTGTCGGCATCCTGCAACAACAACGAAATCGCCAAACACGTCAGGGCGGCGCAGACCAAAATGCACGAGTATTTTGCCATCACCCCGGAACAGACCAGGGATATCCTTGATGACGTCGCCCGGAAAAGTATCGATATTCTTAATATCTTCGAAATCGATCCAGGCCGGATGAAGCCCTATTCGCAGATCCTGCAGGAAGCCAATGAGGAGTTGGGAAAATTAAATCTCAGCTATGAACAACTGGTGCTGGAACTCACCGAAGCCAAAAAGAAATCGGAGACGTTCGCAAAAGAGCTGCGCGAGGCAAACCAGCGGCTTGAACAACTGGCTTTTCGCGACGGCCTGACCAATCTCTTTAATCATCGATATTTTCAGGAAATTCTCAAAAATGAGCTGGCCCGCGCCAGGCGTTACCGCCATTCGCTCTGTCTGATCATGTTTGATATCGATTTCTTCAAGGATGTGAACGACTCATTCGGCCACCCGGCCGGGGATCAGGTCCTGATCAACCTGGCAAACACCGTCGCCGCCGCGATCCGCCCCAGCGACATACTCGCCAGGTACGGAGGCGAGGAATTTATCCTTATCCTCCCCGAGACCAATCAAACCGGGATGAAAGTGTTTGCCGAACGGTTGAGACGCTGTGTCGCCGCCCTCACCACGGTTTTCCAGAATCACCGGATCAAGGTTACCATCAGCAGCGGAGGCGTCCACTTGTCTCCGGAAGATACCATCTCCCAACAGCAGCTCATTGAAATCGCCGACCGCGGCCTCTATATGTCGAAGGAAAACGGGCGTAACCGGGTGACCATTCTGCCGATCGAGGCCGGCAGCCCTGCGTCCCGCAGAATACCCGGGTGATCCGCACCGGTAAATATCCAAAATCTGTCCCTGCTTGAGCAACGTGGCCTTTCCATGCCATTAATTAAAAATGAACTGCCTCTATGAATAGCACCTGCCAGCTCCTGATCTTCACCAGATACCCGGAAGCGGGAAAAACCAAGACCCGGCTCATTCCGGCCCTTGGCGCCGAAGGTGCCGCCCGTCTGCACAGAAGGCTTACCGAGAAAATGATCGGAGAGGCCGGGCTCCTCGAAGAAAAGATGGGCAACAGCACGGTCATCCACTACTCCGGCGGCAGCATGGAGCAGGTGACCGCCTGGCTGGGGCCGGTCGCCTGCGTCGAGCAGGCCGCGGGCGACCTCGGCCAAAAGATGCAGACCGCCTTTCACCGGGCTTTTTCAGGAGGCGCCGACCGGGCGGTACTGGTCGGCACCGATATTCCGGACCTCGATACCGAACTGCTTGGCCGGGCCTTCACCAGCCTGCGGACCGGCGATGTGGTCCTCGGTCCCAGCCGGGACGGCGGTTATTACCTGATCGGACTGACCGCTCGCGTTGCCCCGCAGCTGTACCGTCTGCTTTTCCAGCAGATGGCCTGGTCAACCGGCGATGTCTATGCAGCAACCATCCTCCGGCTGGGAAACTCCGGCCACCCGGCGATAATCCTGCCGACACTCACCGACATCGACCTGCCGGAGAATCTTCCGCTGGCCGGAGCAAGAGGTCTGTTATGAACCCTGCCGTTGCCGTAATCATCCCCACTCTGAACGAGGAGCAGGTTTTGGGCCGGACCCTGGCCGCCCTGAACAACAGCAGCCGGTGCGAGTTGATCGTCGTCGACGGCGGCAGCAGCGACGCGACCACAACCCTCGCCCGTCAAGCCGGAGCCAGAATCGTCGAAAGCCCCAGAGGCCGCGGCCGGCAGATGAATGCCGGGGCCGCCGCGGCTTCCTCCGCCACCCTGCTCTTCCTCCACGCCGATACCCTGCTGCCGGCCAATTTCCCCCAGCTTATCCACGCTGCTCTGCAAAAGCCGAACGTTGTCGCCGGGGCCTTCTCCCTCGCCATCGCCAGCGAGTCGAAAAGCCTTGCGACCATCGCCTATTTCGCCAACCTGCGCTCCCGCCTCCTGCAGCTGCCCTACGGCGATCAGGCCCTGTTCACCACCAGGCGGATGTTCGCCGCGGCCGGCGGTTATCCGGAAATGGCCATCATGGAGGATTTTGTCTTCGTCCAACACCTGAAAGAACGGGGCAGGATTGCCATTCTCCCGGAAAAAGCGACAACCTCGGCCAGGCGCTGGCAGAATATCGGCACCCTGCGTACAACCCTCATCAACCAGCTCATCGTCTGCGGCCATGTCCTGGGCATCCCCTCGACCACCCTGGCCAGCTGGTATCAAAATTCAAAATTCAGATAATTCATCCATTGCAATATGTACGATTTCATCATCATCGGCACCGGTCCCGCAGGTCTTGCCGCGGCAATGACCGCAGTCAAATCCGGCAAGAAGGTCCTGGTCCTGGAAAAAGAGGGCTCCCTCGGCGGGGTCTGCGTCAATACCGGAACCTTTCCCAGCAAAACCCTGCGGGAAGCCGTCCTCTTCCTGACCGGCCACCTCAAGCGAAAGGTGTTCGAGGATGATTACTGCTCCAGCCGGAATACGGAAATCTCCATGGCAAAACTGCAGCAGCGGCTGCATGCCGTGCGGAGCGAGGAACAGGCGATCATCACCTGCCAGCTCGAACGGAACGGCATCGATATCATCCGCGGGACCGCCCGTTTTATCGACGGCAACACGATTATCGTCACCAGGATCGCGGATGGCGAAGAAATCAAGGTCCAGGGGGAACGGATCATCATTGCCACCGGCTCGCACCCGCGCAATCCGACCGACATTCCCTTCGACCACGAGACGATCGTCGATTCGACCTCGATTCTCGGCATGAAGAAAATCCCGAAGACCATGATCATCCTGGGCGGCGGGGTAATCGGCTCCGAGTACGCCACCATCTTTGCCGCCCTCGGGGTGAAGGTTACCCTGCTCGACCACGGCGACAGGTTGCTGAAATTTCTCGACCATGAGATCATCGAGGAATTGAAGAACAACTTCCCCGGCGGCAACATCACCTATATCGGCAACTGCGGGAGCTTCAAGATCGAACGAACCGCCGCGGGCCCGATGCTGTTCCTGTCGGATAACCGGACCTTTCAGGCGGAGTGCCTGTTTTTCGCGCTGGGCCGCGAGGCCAACACCGTAGGCCTCGATATCGCCCGGGCCGGGATCAGACTCAATGACCATCACTACATCGAAGTCAACGAACTGTTTCAAACTTCGGCCCCGCATATCTATGCGGTGGGCGATGTGATCGGCTGGCCGAGCCTGGCCTCCACCTCCATCGTCCAGGGCCGGCTGGCCGCCCTGAATGGCCTGAAAACATGGGTGGAATCCTTTCCCAGGATCTTTCCCTTCGGCATCTACACCATCCCGGAGATCTCCTATGTCGGCATCACCGAGGAGGAAGCCAGGGCCAAAGACTACAAAATCGTCATCGGCAGATGCATGTACCATGAACTGCCGCGCGGCCAGATCTCCGGGGAATGCGAAGGCATGCTGAAAATGATCGTCCACCGCGATACCCGGGAAATCCTCGGCGTGCATATCATCGGAGGCGGGGCGACGGAGGTCATCCATATTGCCCAGGTGGCCCTTATCCAGAATGCCAGAATCGATCTCTTCATCGACAATATCTTCAACTTCCCAACCTATTCCGAAGCGCTGAAAATTGCCGCCCTGTCCGCTTCGAACCAGCTTTTGGGTAAAAGCCGCGCCGACGAAGCCTGCCGCCGACTCAGCCGCTGACAGACAAAAATAAAATGACTAATCTTCGGGCCTATCTGGCCTGCATCTTCATCGTCTTTGCCTGGTCGGGGTGGATTACCATCTCCCGCTACGGAGTGCATACCGCCCTGCAGCCGGCCGACATCACCCTGATCAGATATATTACGGCGCTGCTCTGCGTTTCGCCGCTGGTCGTCCGCCATCGCTGGGCCAGGTTCAAGCTGCACCAGTATCTCATCATGGCCCTGGGAATCGGCTGCCCCTACACCATGGTCTCCTTCTATGGCCTGCGGATACTGAAGGCGGCCCACGCCGGGGTTCTGGTCAACGGGATGCTGCCCGTCCTGGGGGCTGTTGCGGCCTGGTTCATCCTGCGGCAGCGCATCTCGGTTGTGCGCTATGGGGCAATCGGCCTGATCTTTCTCGCCAATTTCATCATGGCCGGCGGCGATACCTTCTCCGCCGACCATACCTTGGGGATACTCCTCCTGCTCAGCGCCGCGGTCTGTTATACCGCCCATATGATCGCGGTGCGACTCTGGCATTTCGAATGGCGGGACGTACTGGTGGCGGTGCCGGTGGTCAACACCCTTCTTTTTCTGCCGCTCTGGTTCGTCTTCCCGACCGCCCTGTTCGAGGCGGATCTCCGGGAGATCCTCATCCAGGCAGGATATCAGGGGATTGTCGTCAATATCGTCGCGCTGATGTTCTCCACCTATGCGATTGCCCGCCTCGGCACCATTACCGTCTCGATCTTCATGTCCTTCGTCCCGGTCGGCACCGCCCTCCTGGCCTGGCTGCTGCTCGGCGAGACGCTCAACACCTGGGAATTCTGCGGGATCATCGGCTGCTCGGCCGGTCTTTTCATCTATACCTCAAGCCAGATCTGGGAGAATCGCAAACGCACCCTGCAATAGGAATCAACGCAACATAAGACGGCGGATGAGACTGGCCATATCGCGCTGGTCGAACCGGCTGAGCCCGGCCTCCTTCGCCGCGGTTATCGCCTGATCGAGCATATTGCTGCTGATCCTGCCCCCGCCATCGCCTTGCCGGGCCGCCTCACCACACGGCCGGTACTGATCCATGATGTTCACATAACAGTTCGGGGAAATCTCCCTGACAAGAAAGCCGAAAATTGCACGGGCTTCGGCGAGCCCGCCCGGCATCAGCAGATGGCGAACCAGCAGCCCCCGTTCGGCAAGACCGCCCTCGTCCAGCTGCAGGTCTCCCGCCTGACGCTGCATCTCGACCAATGCCGCCCGCATTTTCTCCGGATAATCCGGGGCGTTGGCATAGCGCGCACCGGACTTGCCGTCCCAGAACTTCGCATCGGGCATATAGATATCGACGATGCCGTCGAGCAGCCGCAAAGACTCCACCTGCTCATAGCCGCCGCAATTATAGACCAGTGGAACATGGAGCCCGGCTTTGATCGCATGGGGCAGGGCGGAGAGAATCTGGGGCACGACATGGGTCGGGGTGACCAGGTTGATATTGTGGCAGCCCGACCTCTGCAATTCAACCATGATAGCTGCCAGCTGCACGTCATCCTGCGGTTGACAGTCCCGGTCCGTCATGCGGCTGATCTCGTAGTTCTGGCAGAAACTGCAGAGCAGGTTGCAGCCGCAGAAGAAGATGGTCCCGGAACCGCCGCTCCCCACCAGAACGCTCTCCTCGCCATAATGGGGCCCGTAACTCGCCACCTCGGCCAACCGGCCGATTCGACAGTAGCCCCGTTCGTCGGCCAACCGATCCACCTCGCACTGCCGGGGGCAGACGGTGCAGGCGGAAAGAAGCTTTTCGGCCTGTTCTATCCGCGCGGCGAGAAGACCGCTGCCCATTGCCTCCAGATATCTTGCCGCCATATTCGACCCTCCCTCGACTGTCGATCACCGGTTGCGCCACAGTAATCCTGCACTCATCAGATCCAATTACCTCGTCAACAATACTCGCCATCGAAAAGATGGCCACGAACCCTCCTTGAGCGTATTGCTTACCGGCAATATTTTGCAAGGAATATTGTTTTCCCTTGCTTTTTCTCACACTTTAAAAAAAGTTCTGAAATGCCGCGCGATAATGTCTTGATAAGAAACGTAATATCGGATTTAGACTTGATATTTTGCACTTCGTCCCCACGCGGCCTATCAAGCGATTTTCCCCAAATTACTGCAAAAAGACAGGGAGGCGTCGCTTCATTTTCATCTTTTCCCCATGTCGTCACGAACAAAATACTCCTGTTATGCTGCGCGGCATAACAGGGCTATACTCCCAAATTGCCGCAGAGGAAACCCCTAACTTTTTTTCTTGTCGATTACCCCCGGTTGGTCTAATGTTAAAGAAATGTACGTCATTTCTTCTATATGGAGATGATCAAAGTAGTACTCAGGAAAAATAAGCAGTGAAAAATTCGCGTGTGATTCATTGGCAACGGAGATAGGCCTTGCTCTGTTTGATGGAGATTTCCCCAAAAAGCCAACGCGGCCTATTAAACGTTAACCTGTGGAAAAGGAACTACGATAATAAATTTAGAGCATTTAAGAAAGATTGGAGCAAGGAAACAAAATAGCTTGAAATCGAGATGGCGTTCTTAAGATTATAAGCTGTTGAATATTATAAGCTGAAGAGCTTCCCATGTATTAAGCTCAAACTCAACTCCTGTGCGCGCTGACACGCGACATTAAGCTTTTTCATAGGAAATATTAAGCGAAAATAGGAAAATGGAGCGGAAAGTGGATTCCATACTACATGAAAAAACTGCAGATTGTAACGTTGAAATGACGCTTGAAACTGATGAGACGAACCTTCCTGCTTATCTGGCGGTTGCATTAGGAGTCTTTTGCATAGGGAGTTCGGCAATATTTGTAAAGATCGCCAATGTGGAAGGCGTCGTTTCGGCTTTTTACAGACTTTTCTTTGCGGCACTGGTCGTTGTCCCCTTCTGGGTCACAAAGCGGCCTGCGTGGCCGAATCGACAGGATGCTCTGTGGATTGTCCTCGGAGGGGTGTTCTTCGCTCTTGATCTGGTCCTTTGGAATACCGGTATTCTTCTCACTTCGGCTGCGACGGCAACCCTTTTAGCCAACAATGCACCACTCTGGGTCGGGCTTGGCGCCATGCTTTTATTTCGGGAAAAGCTTTCAGCTAAATTCTGGATAGGTTTGTTCATAGCAGCGAGTCTCTTTTACGCTGCTTACTTGCTTGCAACCCAGAAGGCTCGCAAGAAGGTCGACACGCTGACTTTTACCTGTCTTTCCATGGTAACAGGCGTGGTCATCCTTTTTCCCGTGAGTGTCTTGTCTGACAAGACACTGATTGGCTTTTCCAGCAAGACCTGGCTCGCCTTACTTGGCTTGGGACTCTTTTCCCAACTTACAGGCTGGCTTGCAATAAATAAGGCCTTCGGACGCCTGCGGGCGGCTCCAGTGTCTGTATGCTTGCTTCTCCAACCTGTGGTCACCGCCATCCTGGGGATCATTTTTCTGGGCGAGTCGCTTCAAACATCGGATCTTTTCGGAGGAACCCTAGTTCTCGTAGGTGTTTTTTTTGTAAACCAGAGATAACATCCCATCGCTGCAAAGTCGTGTTGCCGGCCGCTCTACAAGCGCGATTCAAATAGGCGTTAGCTCAAATCTAAAAATAAACTTTGAATATGCGCTTGAGAGATCACTATGAACATCAATAAGGTATTAGAGACGATTACAAACCGTTTGATCGAAGAATTTGACCCAGAACAAATTTTTCTATTTGGCTCTCATGCTTGGGGAACTCCGCATCAAGATAGTGACCTGGATATTTTGGTTATTGTTAAAAATAGTGAATTTTCTCCTACCCAACGTGCGTCTTTGGCATATCGCCATTTGAGAGATATTCCATACCCACTAGACATTCTGGTATAAACCCGCACCGAAATAAATACGCGCATGTTCCAGTCTCATTAGAACATCAAATATTACAAAAGGGAAAACTGATTTATGGATGATAAAGCGATTTTGGTAAAGAACTGGTTCACCAAAGCCGAACATGATTTATTCGTTTCAAAAATACTAATACAGAATGAACAATATCTGGATGTAGCCATCTATCATTGTCAACAAGCCGCGGAAAAATCTCTCAAAGGGTTTCTTACGTTGCATGATAAGGACTTTCCCAAAACGCATGACATTCGGTTACTGGTACAATTGGCTATATCTATCGACTCCGGTTTTGTCAGGTATGAAGATTCAGCGGATCTATTGACTCCATATGCCACTGCGTTTCGTTATCCCGGCGATGTTATGGAACCAACCCGTGATGAAATGAATGAGGGTTTCAAAAGAGCGGAAGATTTGGTAGCTTTTACGATGTCACTATTGCCCGATGAATTACAAAAGGAAATGAAAAATGCATAGAATCGTGACCGGAGCGGAACATGACCACAAAAACTCAGTACTTCGTGGCTACTAGTTTTGATGGATTCATCGCCACTGAGGATGACTCATTGGAGTGGCTCTTCCCTCTTGGAGACCTTGATGATTCCAGCTATCCAGAGTTCATTGCTGAAGTGGGTGCGTTGGCCATGGGGGCGGCAACATACGAGTGAATGTTGCGTTACGCTGAGAAGGTCGCTGCCGAGACTGGATCATCCTGGCCATACATGCAGCCAGCCAGCCTGGATTTTTTCCGGTCGCACATATCCTGCGATCAAAGGTGCCAATTTACGTTTCGTTCAGGGTGACGTCCGTCAATTTCATGACCAAATGCGAGTGGCTGCGGGATCCAAGAACATCTGGATCGTCGGAGGGGGCGATCTGGCGGGTCAGTTCTACGATGCCGGCCTGTTGGATGAGCTAATCGTCCAAATCGGCTCGGCTACTTTGGGCAAGGGTAAACCGCTGTTTCCTCGTAGAGTGCTGAGCCCACGTTTGAGATTGGTATCTGTTCGTCAGATTGGCAGTGGCATGGCTGAGTTACGCTATGAAGTATGCAGAGTTGGAAAAGGCAGCGCCTGACAGCGTGAACTCGGGCGCCCAACTGTGGAAGGCATGGGGTCAAATCTTTAACCTTGACACATCAAATTGTCAAGGTTAAAGATTTGACCCCACCGAGCCCTCATTGCAAAACGATCCAATAAATTGCATTTTGCAACTTTATGTCGTAGAATGATGCCATGATAAAAAATCACTCATGGAGGATAATGAGATGGCGATGGCAGTAAGAATATCCGAAGAATTGGTCGGGGAAGCAAAAAAAATCAGCAAAATTGAGCATCGATCATTGACTGGCCAAATTGAGCATTGGGCTAGAATTGGTAAATGCTCTGAGGAAAATCCAGATTTGACTTACAGTCTGATAAAAGAAATTTTGATTGGGATCGAAGAGTTAGATCAGAATGAAAAATCGGAATATCAGTTTGGTTAAAAATCTATGAAGATTTACCAATCAAAATCTTTCGAGAAAAGAGTCAAGAAACTCAATGAAAAAGAAAAAAACGAATTAGATAATGAAATTAAAGAGATTGTTCACAACCCTTCGATCGGGTCTGAAAAGAAAGGCGATTTGAGGGGTGTTTTTGTTCATAAGTTCAATCTGCAGAAACAATTATATCTTCTTGCTTATCGTGTCATTAAGGATGAAAGCCTTGAGCTTATAATGCTCGGGCCCCATGAAAATTACTACAGAGATCTGAAGACTTATCTGAAAAATAGATAAACAGCAGGCGAACAACCGCATTCAGGCTGACTCCGGGAACCGACCAAAGAGAGCAGAGCAAAAGCTTTACAAAAAATCGATTCTTGGCCATTATGAGACGGCCTGCGGTAAAGAATCCAGGTCGCCGAGAAAAAGAGAAAATCGTGATTGCATCTTCCTTCCGCAGCAAATCACCTTGCCCGCTATCTTAGGTAATTTTTATAATCTACAAAGAGGAGCTTCACCCATGTCCAGTAATTTCGGTACCTTGTTCTGCGTCACGACCTTTGGCGAATCCCACTGCAAGGCGGTTGGTGTGGTTATAGACGGCTGCCCGCCGGGTCTTACGCTCGCGGAAGCAGATATCCAGGCCCAGCTGGACCGCAGACGGCCGGGCCAGAGCGCGCTGTCGACCGACCGCCAGGAGGCCGACCAGGTCGTCATCCTGTCCGGCACGGAAAACGGCCGGACCCTCGGCACGCCGATTGCGCTGCAAGTCGCCAATAAAGACCAGCGCCCGAAGGATTACGGCGACATGCGCGATATCCCCCGCCCCTCCCATGCCGATTACACCTACCAGATGAAATACGGCATCAGGGCCTCCTCCGGCGGCGGCCGGGCGAGTGCGCGGGAAACGATCGGAGTGGTCGCCGCCGGGGCGATTGCGGCCAAGGTCCTCAAGGAGAAATGCAATATCGATATTGTCGCCTGGGTGAGCAGTGTCGGGGAGATCGACTCGGCAGCCGCCGACAGCCTGACCATCACCCGCAAGGAGGTCGACGCCACCCTCATCCGCTGCCCCGACCATGATGCCGCCGCAAAAATGGAGGTGCTGGTGACCGACCTGAAAAAGATCGGCGACTCGGTCGGCGGCGTGGTCTCCTGCGTCATCCGTAACGTTCCGGTCGGCCTTGGCGAACCGACCTTTGAGAAACTGGAGGCGAAACTGGCCCAGGCGATGCTCGCCATCCCGGCTACCAAAGGCTTTGAAGTCGGTTCGGGTTTTGCCGGGACCAGGCTGCGCGGCTCCCAGCATAACGATCCTTTTGTGCAGAAGGACGGCAGGCTTGGCACGATTTCCAACAGATCCGGCGGCATTCAGGGCGGCATCAGCAACGGCGAGCCGATCACCCTGCGCATCGCCTTCAAACCGCCGGCGACCATTTCCCTGCCGCAGGCAACCGTCGACTTTTCCGGGCAGGACGCGATCCTTGCGGCGAAAGGCCGGCATGATCCCTGCGTCGTGCCTCGCGCCGTTCCGATAGTTGAAGGCATGGCCGCCCTGGTCATCCTCGACATGCTCCTTCACCAGGAAGCACGCCGGGCACTGCAGTTTTAGGAATGTCATATGACTTCGAAACGGCCATTCCTCAGCTGGTGCCTCGACCACTTCTCTCCCCCCGAAGGACTCCTGCTCCTTATTCTCTCGGTGATTGTCGGCGCGACCACCGGCCTGGCCTCGGTATTCTTTGTCAAACTGATCTTCGCCATCCAGGACTTCGCCT
The DNA here is from genome assembly GCA_964441345.1 of uncultured Desulfopila sp. Classification (GTDB taxonomy): domain Bacteria; phylum Desulfobacterota; class Desulfobulbia; order Desulfobulbales; family Desulfocapsaceae; genus Desulforhopalus_A. The sequence continues at coordinate 13,652 of CAYTVF010000021.1, forward strand.
TCGGCTCGGTTTCCGGGATGTTGCCCTTCCTCGGCAAATGGATCTATGTGGTTATCCCCATCGCGGGCGGCCTGCTCGTCGGGCCGCTCATTCTCTTCGCCCAGGAGGCGAAAGGACACGGCGTGCCGGAAGTCATGCAGGCCCTGATCCTGCGCGGCGGACGCATCCGGGCTAGGGTCGCCGTCGCCAAGATCGCCGCCTCGTCGCTGTGCATCGGCACCGGCGGATCGGCCGGGCGGGAAGGCCCGATCATCCAGATCGGCGCGGCGCTCGGCTCCACCATGGGCCAGGTGCTCCGCCTCTCCGACGAACGAATCCGCAACCTGGTCGCCTGCGGGGCGGCGGCGGGAATTGCCGCGACCTTCAATGCGCCCATCGCCGGGGTGGCCTTTGCCATCGAGGTCCTGGTATGCGGTCTGCAGATGCGGGCCTTCGGCAATGTGGTCATTGCCGCCGTTGCCGCCTCCGTCGTCAGCCGCAACCTCATCGGCTTCAAGTTCGCCTTCCAGGTGCCGGCCTACAACATGCACAGCACATTGGAGATCGTCCTCTATTTGATCCTCGGGCTTACCGCGGCCCTGATCGGCATCATGTTCATCAGGATGCTGAACCTCGCCGAGAATGTCTTCGACCGGTGGAAATTTCCCCAGCTGTTCAAGCCGGCGGTCGGCGGCCTGCTCCTCGGCTTGGTCGGTCTCGCCTATATGCATCTGCCCAACCTGAGCTTCCCGGCCGGCTCGGCGGCCCACGGCGGAGGGCTCGACACCCCCATTCCCCATATGTACGGCTCCGGCTTCCCCTTTATCCAGGCGGCAATCCAGGGCCATACCCCCCTGTGGATCCTGGTGGCGCTTATTTTCCTCAAACCGCTCGCCACCTCGCTCACCCTCGGCTCCGGCAACTCCGGCGGGGTATTCGCCCCGTCGCTCTTTACCGGGGCCATGCTGGGCGGGGCCATGGGCCACCTCTTCAGCTGGTGGTTTCCGGACATCGGCCTCAACACCGGCGCCTTCGCCCTGGTCGGCATGGCCGCTCTGTTTTCGGCCACCGCCCGGGCACCGCTCACCGCCATGCTCATCGTCTTCGAGATGAGCAACGACTATTTCATGATTCTGCCGCTGATGGTGGCCGGAGTTTCGGCCAGTTATTTTTCCCAGTGGCTGCACCCCGAATCGATCTATACCATGAAGCTGGCCAAGCGCGGAGTGCGGTTCTCCCAAGGCCGGGACCTGGATATCATGCAGGCCGTCAAGGTCAGCGAGGTCATGCGCAGCAAACCGGTGACCATTCATAAGGATGCATCGCTCGCCGAGCTTATGGGACTCTTCCAGGAAACCAACCTCCTCGGTTTTCCGGTGCTGGCCGACGACAACAAGCTGTGGGGAATCGTCACCCTGCAGGATGTGCATCGGGCGCAGTCCGAAGAAAAGTTCAGTCCGAAGGGTATGACGGTCGCCGACCTGGCGATCACCTGCCCGGTCACGGTCTTCCCCGACGAGCCGATCTGGGTGGCCATCCAGAAGATGTCGCCCCGCGATCTGGCCAGATTGCCGGTGGTTCCCCGGGATGGTTCAGGCACGCTGTGCGGGATCATCAGCCGCAGCGATATCCTCCGCGCCTACGATCTCGGCGTAGTCCGCAAGCAGCGCGGCCAGATCGTCGAAAACCAGGTGGAATTGCGGAAACCCAAGGAAAACGGCTTCGTCGAGTTTGTCCTGAAAGAGGAGAATTCCTGCAGCAATGCCATGATCAAAGACCTGCACCTGCCGGAGACCGTCAACATGGTATCGATCAAAAGGGGCGGACAGATTCTCATCCCGCGCGGCAACACCGCGCTGCAGACCGGGGATGTGATCACCGTCTACGGACGTCTGGGCGATATCGAGGGCATGAAGGATTTTCTCAACACCTGCAAGCTGCCAGGGCAATAATCATCATGAATGGGCCGAGTCCTCGACTCGCCCGAGCAGTATTCCGCCGATCACAAACAGGACGAGAAGGCTCAACACCCCCCAGCGGGTATCCCCGGTCAGGCGGCCGACCATGCCCATCATAAAAGGCCCGGTAATCGCCGCAAACTTGCCGAATACATTATAAAAACCGAAGAATTCCGCGCTCTTTTCAGCCGGAATCAGCCGGCCGAAATAGCTTCTGCTGAGGGCCTGGATTCCGCCCATCGACGAGGCCACCAGCCCGGCGATAAACCAGAAGGCCAGGGTTTTCATCCCCATGTCGTCGATTGCCGGGAGAAAGAAGGCGATCAGGGTGGCCAGACAATAGACGCCGATCCCGGCGAAGAGCAGCCGTCTGGTGGAGAAAACCATGGCCAGCCGGCCGAACAGCAGGGCAAAGGGAAAGGCCAGCAGCTGAATGACCAGCAGAACCACGATCAGCATGGTCACGCCGAAACCGAGATCCCGGCCATAGGCGACGGACATGGAGATTATGGTGTCCACCCCGTCGATATAGAAAAAATAGGCGGCGAGAAAGAGAAAAACCTGCCGATACCGGCGAATCTCCGTGAGGGTCTGCCACAGCCGGCGAAAACTCTCGCGCACCTGGGATTTTTCGGTGGGAAGATAATGGTGTTGCCGCAGGTTCTTGATGGCCGGCAGGGAAAAGATTAGCCACCAGGCTGCGACGATGAGAAAACCAACCCTGGTCGGCCCGGCCGGCAGCCCGCCCTGCATGCCGCTCGCGAGAATCAGGCAGATAATGACCAGAAAGGGAATGACGCTGCCGACATAGCCGTAACCGTAGCCTCTGGCCGAGATGACGTCCATGCGCTCCCGGCTGGTAACATCCGGGAGAAAGGCGTCATAGAAGATGTTCGCTCCGGCCCAGCCGACCCGGGCGAAGACAAAAAGCAGGAGACAGAGCAGCCACTGCCCTTCACCGACCGTGGCGAGCAGCAGCGTAAAGCAAATGCCCAGGCAAAGAAATGCCAGAAAAAACCGCTTCTTCCGCCCTTCGTAATCGGCCATCGCGCCAAGAATCGGGGCCAGGACGGCGAGAATGAGCGAGGCGGTCGAATTGGCAAAGCCCCAGTTGGCCGTCGACTCCGCCCCGCTCATGGCCGACGCCGCCACGTCCTTGAAAAAAATGGGCATGAGCGCGGTCACGACGACCAGCACAAAGGCGGAGTTGGCCACATCGTAGAGAATCCAGCTCACCTCTTCTTTGGTCATTTTCATTTTCATCGCGGTTTCCCCTCCCCGGGATCGCCTTCATGTACAACACCCAACCCGCTTCCTGCCCGAGAAGATACCGGATTTAAGCAGGAATTGCGAGAGGCGTGCCTGAATCCCGCACTGTGAAGAGTTGACAGGAAGCAAATCGGCAACTATCCTTGGCCCACAATTTCTCCCATTTGCCAAAAAACAAAAGACCCATCCAATTCCGAGAGGACCGTCGATGCCCCTGCTCACCTATTTTTCGCTTGTCCTCACCATGCTCCTGTGGGGCGGGACGTTTATCGCCGGGAGATTGCTGGCGGCAACCATGGAGCCGGCGAGCAGCGCATTCCTGCGCTTTCTCATTGCCTCGATCGCCATGGTGGCGATTACCAGGATGGTCGACGGCAGACTGACGCTGCCCCGACGAGCGGTCTGGCTACCACTGATTCTGCTCGGCATGACCGGGGTTTTTGCCTATAATGTCTTTTTCTTTTACGGCCTGCAGCATATCAGCGCCGGCCGCGCCTCACTCATCGTCGCCGGCACCCCGCTGGTCATCACCATCCTCGCCGCCCTCTTCCTGCACGAACGGCTGACGCGGCTGAAAATTGCCGGAGTCATTATCTCGCTGGCCGGAGCGGTAACGGTCATCAGCAATGGCCACCCGGCCTCGCTGCTCGCCGGCAACTTCGGCCGGGGAGAACAGGCCCTGCTCGGCTGCGTGCTGAGCTGGTCGGCCTACTCGTTGATCGGCCGGTCGGTCCTGAAATCGCTGTCGCCGCTCTCCGCGGTCTGCTATTCATCGATTATCGGCACCGTCCTGCTTGCCTATCCGGCGGCCCAGGCGGGACTCTTCGGCCGGTTGACCGGAATCAGCCTGGCCGACTGGACCAGCCTTGCCTATCTGGGGATCGGGGGAACCGCGGTGGGCTTTTCCCTCTACTATCGGGGGATTAAAAAAATCGGGGCGACCAGGGCAGGGATTTTTATCAACCTTGTGCCGGTATTTTCCCTGCTGCTCGCCCGCCTGATCCTCGGCGAGTCGATCAAGCCGATTGTTCTAGCTGGAGGAATTCTCGTGCTAGCCGGGGTTTCGCTCGCCAATTACCACAGAAGCGGCAGCTGATTATTGCTTTAAAGATTGCCAAAAAGCTCCGGATAGAGTTTTTTCGCGCAATCCGGACAGATTCCATGCGAAAACTCAGCCTCGGAATGATCGCGAATATAGGACTCGATCTGGTTCCAGTAGCCGTTGTCGTCCTTGATTTTTTTGCATGAGGCACATATCGGCAGCAAGCCGCTGAGCTGCTTGACCTTTTCCAGAGCTGCCTGCAGTTCGCCGATTAAGACCTCCCGCTCGGCTTCGATGCGTTTGCGCCTGGAGATATCGACGACCACCGCGGAAACCAGCACAGTACTGCCTGAATGGATGTAGCTCAGCCCGACTTCAAGCGGCAGCTCGCTGCCGTCCTTGCGCCGCCCGAAGACATTCCGGTCGTGGCCCATCACCCGATCGGACGGTTCTTTGAGATAACTCTTTCTCTGCTGCGCATGCGCATGGTGTAACCGTTCCGGCAACAGCAACTCGACGGATTGCCCTATCACCTCCCCCGCCGGGTAGCCGAATATCTTTTCCGCCTCGCTGTTGAAAAAAACAATCCGCCCATCCTCATCGACGATCACGATACCGGCCGGTGCCGCGATCAATATCTTCTCCAATACTCGCGGATCTGCCCCCGCATGGTGGATGAGCGGAGACTCCCAGTCCTCCGGAAGATCGTCGTTCATAAAATATTCTCCGTAGTTATCCTGCATTTTTGTCCAATTACTTCATGGTCAAGCCAACACTATAAGTATGGAGAAATGATTTTGCATGGCTGTTCGAGAAAACAAAGTCCATCCGAAAAACGAGTAGCTGGATTGCTGGTCCCGGAGCCGGCCTGTTGCTTTCGCCACAGTAACATTCCAATGCTTTTCATCCCGAATTCTCCGGATGCGGAAAGAAAAATAATTCTTACATTTTCCCTGCAAAGTTGCTATAGATTGCCTCCTGCGCAAGCAGACCACCGGTCGCGGACCTACCCGGTTACTAAAACAAGGACGAATAAAAAAAATGAAAACTATTGTCATCTGTTCCGGCGGACTGGACTCCGTCGCCCTCGCCCATAAAGTGGCGGCCGAAAATGAACTGATCGGGCTTGTCTCCTTCGATTACGGCCAGCGCCACAAAAAAGAAGTCGAATTTGCCAAGGAATGCGCCGAAAGACTCGGCACGGAGCATCTGGTCGTCGACATCTCCCCCATCGGCGCACTGCTTTCCGGCTCCGCCCTCACTGAGGGTGAGATCACGGTTCCCGACGGCCACTACGCCGAGGAGACCATGAAGATCACGGTCGTCCCCAACCGCAATGCCATCATGCTGGCCATCGCCTACGGAATCGGCGCGGCCCGTGGCGCGGAGGCGGTTGCCGCAGCCGTGCACGGCGGCGATCACTTCATCTATCCGGACTGCCGGCCGGCCTTTATCGAGTCGTTTCAAACCATGCAGAAGTTTGCCCTCGAAGGTCTTGCCGAAATCAAACTCTATACCCCATTTGTGATGGGTTCCAAGGCCGATATCGTGACCGCGGGCAATGAACTGGGCGTACCCTTTGCCAGGACATGGTCGTGCTATAAGGGCGGCGAAATTCACTGCGGGCGGTGCGGCACCTGTGTCGAACGGCTGGAAGCCTTTGCGCTCGCCGGGGTAGCCGATCCTACCGATTACACGGACGGCACGTTCTGGCGGACCGCGGTCGCCCGGGCCAACCGCGAGGAGTAAGCTATGTTTAAGATCACCAAAGAATTCAATTTTTCCGCATCCCATCAGCTGCTCGGCCTGCCGCCAGATCATCCCTGCGCCCGGCTGCACGGCCACAACTACCTGGTCGAACTTGAGCTATCCTGCGCCACCCTCAACCGGTACGGCTTTGTCCGCGATTATGGGGAGCTGGACGTCTTCAAAAGGTACATCGACGAGGAAATCGATCATCGTCACCTCAATGAGGTTTTCGGCACGGATTTGGTCACCGCCGAATTCCTGGCCCGGACGTTTTTTGCCTGGTGCAGGAGTCGCTGGCCGGAGATCACCGCCGTGCGGGTCAGCGAAACGGCACGGACCTGGGCGGAATATCGGCCATGAGCAGCACGAACACGAGCACGAACACGAGCACGAACACAAAAAAAATCTCGATCAGCGAGATCTTCGGCCCCACCATTCAGGGCGAAGGGGCGCTGATCGGCCGGCCGACGGTGTTCGTCCGTACCGGCGGCTGCGATTATCGCTGCACCTGGTGCGATACCCCGCATGCCGTGAAGAGCACGTTCCGATCGGAGTGGCGGGCGATGTCGGCCGAGGAAATCCTGGCCATGGTCCGGACCCTGGCCGGCCCTGAACCTCTTTTGATCTCCCTGTCCGGCGGCAATCCGGCCCTCCAGCCGTTAGGCGAACTGCTTGCCCTCGGCAAAGCGGCCGGCTACGCCTTCGCCATGGAGACCCAGGGCAGCGTCGTCAAGGAGTGGTTCGCCGGGCTGGATATCCTGACCCTCAGCCCGAAGCCGCCGTCGAGCGGCATGACCGCCGATCGCCAGCAACTGCAGGCTTGCCTGGATGGTGCGGCCATGGCATCGGTAAGCCTCAAATTTGTCATCGCCGATGAAACCGATTATTTCTTTGCCCGGCAGGTAGCCGCCTGGTTTCCCCAGCTGCCGGTCTATTTACAGCCCTGCAACCCTTTGTCGGCGGAGGATTTGGACAGAGAACCTGTCGACATCGAAAAAAACTGCGCCCAACTGCGCTGGATTATCGGCCGCGTGGTTGCCGATGCCTGGTATTCGGTGCGGGTGCTGCCGCAACTGCATGTGCTCTTATGGGGCAATAAACGCGGCGTCTAAAAGAAGGAGAACTACCATGACCGGCGAATCGATCTACAGCAATCTCACCCAGCTCGGCGGCAAGGCGGAGCTGCCGGACAGTCCGGACAAAGCGGTACTCGAACGGGTACCGAACCCGCAGCAGGGGATATCCTATGTCGTGCGGTTTACCGCTCCGGAATTCACCTCCCTCTGCCCGATCACCGGCCAACCGGATTTTGCCCATATCGTCATCGATTACCTGCCGGGAGACTGGCTGGTGGAGAGCAAATCCCTGAAGCTGTTTCTCGGCTCGTTCCGCAACCACGGCTCCTTCCACGAGGACTGCACCATCTCCATCGCCCGCCGCCTCATCGCCTGCATCCTCCCGCAATGGCTGCGGATCGGCGGCTACTGGTATCCGCGGGGCGGCATGCCGATCGATGTCTTCTATCAGACGGGCGAACCGCCGCCGGGAGTGTGGATTCCCGACCAGGGGGTTGCAAATTATCGGGGACGGGGATAGTCTATCCTTTTCGTAAAACCAGGGAGAGGGAAAAGTGAAAATCAGATTGGCGCCGACAGTCTACTCCACCGAGCATGGCAGGGTCTGCCCCGAATGCGGTAAACCTTCATCTTCCTGCGGCTGCGGCAAGAAGAAATCCGCGCCGGTCGGCGACGGAATCGTCAGGGTCGGGCGGGAGACCAAAGGCCGCAAGGGCAAGGGCGTGACGATCATCACCGGGGTGCCGCTCGATTCCTCCGGGTTGCTGGCCCTGGGCAAAGAGCTGAAAAAGCGCTGCGGCTCGGGCGGCACCGTGAAAGACGGCATCATCGAAGTCCAGGGGGATCATCGCGACACGGTGATCGAAGAGCTGCAGAAACGCGGCTGGAAAGTGAAGCGCAGCGGCGGCTGATCCGCCGGCCTTTTTAAAAAAGCATCCGCCATGATCCACTCCTTCGGTTTGCAAGTTCCCGCGCAGATCCTTTTCGGTCCCGGCCGTTTGCGCGACCTTGGCGAAATTGTGCCGCGATTCGGCCGGCGCCCCCTGCTGGTGCTGGGCAGCGCGTCGTTTGCAGCCACCGACCACTATCAAGCCTTGCTGGCGACCTTCCGACAGCTCAACATTTCGCCGCAAACGGTGCATATCGGCACGGAGCCCTCGCCCGAAATAATTGATGGGATTGTTGCCGGAATTGTTGCCGGCCAGGATGGTGCAGCCCGGGACATGGTCATCGCCATCGGCGGCGGATCGGCCCTCGATGCCGGCAAAGTGCTGGCGGCGATGCTGGTGGAAAAAGGGGGCGTAACCCGCTTCCTCGAAGGCGTCGGGAATGGCGGAAAGCCCAGCGGCAGAAAACTCCCCTTCGTCGCCGTTCCGACAACCTCGGGCACAGGCAGCGAGGCCACCAGCAATGCGGTCATCAGCTCCGTCGGGGAGAATGGTTTTAAAAGATCGCTGCGTCATGACAATTATATCCCAAACCTCGCCCTGATCGACCCGGCCTTGACCCTCTCCTGCCCACGCAAACTGACGGTGGCCTGCAGCATGGACTGTTTTACCCAGCTGGTCGAAGGCTACCTCGCAAGCCATGGTTCGCGCCCGACCGACACCTTAGCCCTTGACGGCATCCGGGCCGTGTGGCGGTCCCTCGAAGTTGTCTGCCGTGACGGCGGCAATCTGGCCGCCAGGACCGATATGGCCTACGGCGCCCTGCTTTCGGGGATCGTGCTGGCCAACGCCGGGCTGGGCACCGTCCACGGCTTTGCCTCGGCCATCGGCGGTTTCTTTGCCGTCCCCCACGGGGTGGTCTGCGGCACGCTGATGGCGGAAACGAACAGGTTGACGGTACAAAGACTGCGTCAGGCGGGGACCAATCCGGAAGCTCTGCGCAAATACGCCACCCTCGGCCGGATATGCGGCACGGCTGCGGATAAAACCGAATCCTGGTACCAGGACTTTTTTATCGAAGAACTGGCGCGCTTGACCGGCGAACTGGAAATCCCGAGACTGGACGAATTGGGGATCGGCCGGGACGATACCGACAAAATAGTCGGTCAGACAAGCAACAAATACAACCCCGCCCAGCTTTCGCCGGAGGAACTGAGGGCAATTTTGCTTGCCCGGATGAGTTCATGACCGGGCCTTGCTCAATCGACCGGCCGATCAGTACGGCAGGCGGTAATCGTCTCCGGCAAACTGGATGTTCTCCGCGGTCGGCGACAGCGGCGCGACGGCATGGACCCCGCCGCATCTGGGGCACTGCCCCAGATATGTCTCAAGCGTAAAAGGCGTCTGACAACCCTGGCAGACCGTTGCCAACGGCCCCTGCATAATCAGTTGCCCCCTGACGGTCCCGCCGTGGGCGTGAAAAACAAAATCCACCAGCTCCCGTCCCTTGGAAAAAGGCCCGCCACCGCCGCTGCTGCTTCCACATCCGCATCCACATCCAGACATATTCATCCACCTTGCTTTCAGATCTTTGGGGTTATCCGGCGCCGGCCTGGCACCGTCATCTTCAATTTCCCCAGAATAGCGGAAAATGCAGCCGCCCGCCTTGACATATGTCAATTGTAAGCAAATCTGGACCCCGGCTTTCGCCGGGGTGACGGAGCAAGCTTGGTTTTTGCCTCCCCTCCCTTGACGGGAGGGGATTGAGGGGAGGGGGAACTTTGTCCATAGAGCTGGATGGATACGAATTTCTAAATAAGCCGGGTCACAATATTGAAGAAGATTACCAAAAAACCGAACATGCAGCCGAACTTGAGCAGTTTGACTGTTTTCTCCGGCAGTTCACGCCATTTTTTCGGTTTGTACAGCCCCACGGCAAGGGCCAGAAACAATAACGCCAATAACGAATAGGCAACTACAATCCCCATTGAGCAAGATCTCCTTTTCCCGATCCGGCCGGACCGGGACATTGATCGTTCACCAACATGTTAAAAGCCGCTGCTCTTCAGCAGGGCATCCAGCCTGCCGCTGTCTTTCAGTTTTATCACACCATCGTTGAATGCCTGCATTTTCGCCTCCGCTTCCGGCACCTTTCTGGCAATCAGCACATGCAGGGTCTTTTCTTCAAGAGCCGGAGCAATAAACTCAATATCCCCCATTTTGTCTTCCATTTCCTGTCGCATCAAAGAAAGTCCGACAAAAATCCGTTGTTCGGCAATTTCTGGCCGACGTAGGGCTCCCAGTCAAGGGTATTCAGCTTTACCGTGTTTTCCGCCCGAGCGCCGGAGGTGAGGATGAGGACAAAAAAACCGAGAAGGGACAATATGATAGAAAAGTTCTTGCCGAGCATGATTTTCCTCCCATAGTCTGACAGTCTGGCCTGTCGGAACCCTTACAACCGCAATTGTTCGCCTCCGCGGATTGTAGCAAAGAAGCGATGCACCAGTCAAATTTCACCGGCCGCCGGCCGATAGAATTTGACATATCGGCGCGGATGGGGGAGCATATCCTCACCCGATAGTCGAGAATTTTTCCGTACCCCCTTAAAGGGCAAAGAGAGCTGTAACGAAGATACCGGCAACGGACAATTTCCTTCATGACGGCTCCGCACCGCACTTCCAATCATTCATTCTGGAGAAGGAAATGGCAATGACCTACTCACAAATCAACGTAGGCGACAAGGCCTTCGTGGAAAAAACGATCAGCGAGTCGGATGTGTATCTGTTCGCGGGGATAACCGGCGATCTCAATCCGGCACATGTCAACGAAGAGGCCATGAAAAAGACCAAATTCGGCGGCAGAATCGCCCACGGCATGCTCTCCGCGGGCTTCATCTCGGCCGTTCTCGGCATGCAGCTCCCCGGCCCCGGTACCATCTATCTCTCCCAATCGCTCAATTTCAGAGCGCCGGTCAGAATCGGCGACACAGTGAAAGCCGAGGCTGAAGTAATGGAAAAACTCGGAAAAGGCCGGATCAGGCTCAGAACCGTCTGTTCGATTCAAGACGGCACCGTGGTCGCCGAGGGCGAAGCGATGGTTATCGCCCCCAAAGGATAGGCGCAGGACCTCCCGGTCCCGCAACAGGGACGATGAGGGCCGAGGCCGCCGGGCACGATGTCCGGCGGCCTCCGGCCTATCGGCCCTGATAATACTGAACCTGGTTGCGGCCGCAGAGTTTGGCGTGGTACAAAGCCTCATCCGCCCGTTCGATCAGTTCTTCATAGGAATCGACATCGTTGTTCTTCATGGTCGATACTCCGAGGCTTATGGTAACGACCGCCGAGGTCGGGGATGTGTCGTGCCTGAGGTGCAGGGCCTCGATCGCCTTGCGGATTCGTTCGGCAACTTTCATGGCCCCGTTCAGATTGGTATCGGTAAGGATGACGATAAATTCCTCGCCGCCATAACGGGCGCAGAGATCTCCGGGGCGATTGAGGGAATCCCTGATGCCCTGGGCAACCTGGCGCAGGCAGGTATCCCCGGCGCTGTGGCCGTAGGTATCGTTGTAGGCTTTGAAGCTGTCGATATCGCACATGACCAGGGAAAGCGGCTCTCCGCCGCGCCGGCTGCGGTCAAATTCCCTGAGGATGCTTTCGGAAAAACTCCTCCGGTTAGGGATGCCGGTCAGTGCATCCATGACCGCCTGCCGTTGGATAAGCGAGTACGATTCGTCCAGTTTTTTGCTCACCAGGCCGATGCCCAAGAGGCCCAGCAGGGCGATGCCGACATGGCTGAGCAGCATGATCCTGACCGGCACTTTTATTTCGAAGGGTACAGTCACGCTGATCCCGCCGCGGATATCGCCTTCCCGGTAATTTTGTTTGGCGTGACACTGCAGGCAAGCCTTCTCGGTGCGTAAGGGCGCCATGTAGAAGTAGTGCTTCCTGCCATCCATTTCCAGCACTTCACTCCCCTCCCCGAGACCGCTCTCAAACTGTCGTAAATACGCGGCTTCCAGTTCGGTTGCCCGGTTTTCCGGCCGGAGCGGCTTGAGACTGGTGATATGGAACTGAACTCCCTCTGATTCCCCGGCTATTTCAGAAATCTGCCGGGTCATGAATGCCGGGTTGATCTTGGTGAGGGTTTGCCCCGAATCGCCTTGCAGGTCGCGATCGGGCTGATCGAGATAAGGATTCGGCCGGGTCTGTTCGGTGACGGGAACATATACCCCGCCATGCCGGGCATTCCATTGCCTGGTAACGACAATCTGCTGAAAAAAGCTTCTGGCGGTAAAGAGCGCCAGCTGATTTTGTGCCTGAAGAGAGCCGCCGTAATTGCAGGCAAAGGACAGGGACACGGCGGCCAGCCAGAAGAAACACAGAAATATGACGTTTTTCTTGATATTCATGCCGAATTGAGAGAGTGAAGGAGAAAAATGTCTGCCTTCGACATATATAGTATAAACAAGGAAGGGGTTTAAAGTTAAAAATAACGATTCTGCGTTTCGGCGACAGCGTCATTTAAGGGACGTGGAAATTACTAATATGCACTTTGTTTGATCGGTTTTAGCCTCCCCTCCCCCTACGGGAGGGGATTGAGGGGTGGGTGAGTTTGCTACAGGGGTGGGCGGGTTTGCTGCATCGGTGGGCGGGTTTGGAACGAAGTTGCTCTTTGCGGTTTCCCCCTCCCCCTAACCCCCTCCCGCAAGGGGAGGGGGAACTTTGTCTATAGATCTGAATGGATACCCGGCATCAATCATTCAAACGGCGCAGTGCTCTTCACTTTTCTGTTGTTTTGCCTTCAACGCCGCCCGGGCGGCGGCAAGGCGGGCGACCGGCACGCGAAACGGCGAGCACGACACATAGTTCAAGCCGAGGTTGTGGCACAGTTCGATGGAGCGCGGTTCCCCGCCATGCTCGCCGCAGATGCCGAGCTTCAAGTCGGGTTTGGTCTGCCGGCCCTTCTCCACGGCGATCCGCATCAATTCACCGACGCCGTCCTTATCGATCGTATCGAACGGATTGGCCGGCAGGATGCCATGCATTATGTACTCAATAAGAAATCCCGCTTCGGCATCGTCCCGGGAAATTCCGAAAGTCGTCTGGGTCAGATCGTTGGTGCCGAAGGAGAAAAATTCGGCGTGTTCCGCGATTTTATCGGCAGTGAGCGCCGCCCGTGGAATTTCAATCATCGTGCCGAACTTGTAATTGATCTCCATCCCCTGCTCTTCCATGACCACCTGCGCCTCGTTCTCCAGCAGCTCCCGCTGGAATTTCAGCTCGTTGACATGACAGGTCAGCGGTATCATCACTTCCGGCCGGACATCCACGCCTTCCTTCGACACGATGCAGGCCGCCTCGAAAATAGCCCTGACCTGCATTTTCGTGAGCTCCGGGATATGGTTGCCGAGTCGCACGCCGCGCAGGCCGAGCATCGGGTTCGCCTCCCGCAGGCTCTCCGCTCTCTGCAGAATCTTTTCCTTTTCCCTGACCTGTTGCAAAAGATTGTCGATATCCTCGAGACGTGGCGCGTGCTGAAGCTGGATCTTCAAATCGGCGAGTTCCCGCATCAGCGAGATATGATCCGGCAGAAATTCGTGCAACGGGGGATCGATAAGCCGAATCACCACCGGCAGACCATCCATCACCCGGAACAATCCGGAAAAATCCTCGCGTTGATAGGGGAGAAGCGCCTTGATCGCCTCGTTTCGCTCGACCTCCATATCCGCCATGATCATCTTCTGCACGAGCGGCAGTCGTTCGGTTTCCATGAACATGTGTTCCGTCCGGCACAGCCCGATGCCCTCGGCCCCGTATTCCCGGGCGCGTTTCGCGTCGACCGGATAATCGGAGTTGGCCCAGACCCCGAGAGTCCGGAAATCGTCGGCCCAGGCCAGAATCTTGAGGAGCCAGATGTCCTGGATATCGGGCTCCTTGGTGACCATCTCCCCCAGATACACCTCTCCTTCCGTGCCGTCGACGGAGATATACTCGCCTTCCCGGATGATTATATCGCCAACTTTCACCTGGCGTCTGGTGAAGTCTATTTCAATCTCCGAGACGCCGACCACGGCAGGTTTGCCGAATTGCCGGGCCACCAGCGCCGCGTGACTCGTCCGCCCGCCCCGGCTGGTCAAAATCCCCTTCGCCGCCAGCATGCCGTGGACGTCGTCCGGTTTCGTTTCCGGTCTGACCATGATAACCGGTTTGCCTTCCTTTTTGCCCCAGGTTTCAGCCAGGTCAGCATCAAGGGCGATGATGCCGACCGCGGCGCCGGGGGAAACATTCAACCCCCTGGCCAGAAGCTTGCCGCTGGCTTTTGCCGCTTTCAAGGCCTCGCGGTCGAACTGCGGATGGAAGAAGAAATCGATCAGATCCGGAGTGACCCTCATGACCGCTTCCTCCCGGGAAATGAGCCCTTCCTCCGCCATATCGACGGCAATCCTGACGGCTGCCTGCGGGGTCCGCTTGCCGTCCCGGGTCTGCAGCATCCATAATTTGCCCTTTTCGATGGTAAATTCGACATCCTGCATCTCGCGGTAGTGTTTCTCAAGTAAAAAAGCTATCTTCTCGAATTGGGCGTGGACTGTCGGCATCTCCGTTTTCAGTTCCGAGAGATCCTTGGTCTGACGAATCCCGGCAACCACGTCTTCGCCCTGGGCATTGGTCAGGTAATCGCCTTCGATCTTCCTTTCTCCGGTCGTCCCGCTGCGCGTCAAGGCCACTCCGGTGGCGCTGTCGTCGCCCTGATTGCCGTAGACCATGGTGACGATGGTGACGGCGGTGCCGAGGTCGTGGGCGATGCCGGCGGCATTGCGGTAGGCTATCGCCCGCTTGCCGTTCCAGCTCATGAACACGGCCTCCGTGGCCATCTGCAGCTGGGCGTAGGGCTCCGTCGGAAAATGGTGATGGGTATGAAACCTGAAAATATTCTTGAATTCCTCGGTCACCGCCTGCCAGTGCCGGGCGGCAAGCTCCGCATCCGTTTTCACCCCGGCCGCCTTTCTCACCTTGGTCAATGCCCCCTCGAATTTTTCATCGGCAATATGCATAACCACGCTGCCGAACATCTGGATCAGGCGGCGGTACAGGTCATAGACGAACCGAGGATCGCCGGTTTTTTCGATCATCCCTTTAACCGTTTCATCGTTCATGCCGATATTGAGAACGGTGTCCATCATCCCCGGCATGGAAAACTTGGCCCCGGACCGGCAGGAGAGCAGCAGCGGATTGCGGGGATCGCCGAAGGTTTTGCCGGTGCTCTCTTCAATGGTTTTCAAGGCCGCGCCGACCTGCGTCCACAGACCTTCCGGCAGTTTTTCCCCCAGGGACAGGTACTCGTTGCAGGCCTCGGTGGTGATGATAAACCCGCCGGGGACCGGTACGCCGATCCGGGCCATTTCGGCCAGGTTGGCGCCTTTTCCGCCGAGCAGTCCTTTTACCCCGTCCCATGAACCACCAACATAGGCTTCCACCTCGTTAAGCTCCTCAAAGCGATATACCCATTTTCTCCCCATGGCTCGAACCTCCCGAATTCTTTCCATTTTGGTTACCTTTAATCACCGCTGCTGTTCATGTGCCGACGGCATCGACTCCGGTCAGTCAATCCTATCTTGTTTCTGCATCGCTGTCAATTTGGCCGGCCTGAATCGGCAGGACGGCAGGAAGGCTCGGCCTGACCGAAACATGGCTGGCCGAAGCGAAAGACTTGCAAGATTTTTGACGAGAGCATAGGCTGAAGAAGAGGCTGATGCCGGGCATGCAGAAAGCCGGTGCGGCGGATCCCGGGATAAACCAGAACAAGGAGAATCGAATGGACTCGCAAATCCTCGTCGATGTCGCCATGGGGCGGAGACCGGCGGATCTGGTCATCCGCGACGGCCGGTGGATGTGCGTACAGACCACCATGTTCGTCGACCCGCACGAGATCGCCAATGTCTTTGGCTTGCGGGGAGTGAGACTTATGGTCGACGAAGCGGCCGGGCAGCCCATCCACGTCTGGGTGCAGGTGCCCTCCTGCGTGCCGAGCGCCCCCGGCCTTGAAACACCCGGGGCGTCGATCGGTCCGGCCGATGTGGCCGAGGCCATGAGCTGGCCGGGCATCATCGGCCTGGGCGAGATGATGAACTACCCCGGCGTGATCATGGCCGACGAGCGGATGCACACCGAAATGCAGAGTGCGCGAGCCGCCGGCAAGGTCATCGGCGGCCATTACGCCAGCCCCGATCTCGGCCTGCCCTTCCACGGCTACGCAGCGGGCGGCCCGGAAGACGACCATGAAGGCACGCGCCTGGAAGACGCCGTCGCCCAGGTCAAGGCGGTCGGGCGAAAGGACGGCGCGGTCAGCGTCAACGTGATCGGCATCATCGAAAACCAGGCCCCCACCCGCCACCTGAAGCTTATGGTGCCGGTTGCGGCCGGCGAGATCCGCCCATCGCCCGGCCCGGAAAACCAGCAGGATATCGCAAAGATCGCCCTGATCGAACGGCACCGCGGCACCGGCCGGGTGCAGGTCGCCCTGGTCAGCGGCTTCGGGTTCAGCGAAAAATGCGCCGTCGCCTCGACGGTTGCCCATGACTGCCATCATCTGCTGGTGATCGGCACCGACGAAGAGTGCATGGCCCGGGCGGCAAATCGCCTGGCGGAAACCGGCGGCGGCCAGGTGGTCGTCAGGGACGGCGCGATCATCGGCGAAGTGCGGCTGCCCATCGCCGGGCTGATGTCGGACGAACGGGCCGACATCGTTGCCGCCCAAGCCGCCTCGGTGCTGGAGGGTTTCCGCGCCTGCGGCTGCACCCTCAGCAACCCCAACATGCAGCTCTCGTTGCTTGCCCTGGTTGTCATCCCCGAACTGCGCATCTCCGACCGGGGTCTGGTGGATGTGACCCGGCAGCAATGTATCCCGGTGGTGGAAGAGTAACGGCGGCGACTCCCCTTTCCTCCCTACGGCACCAGAATCGAACTGCCGGTGGTTTTGCGCTCTTCGAGGTCCCGGTGGGCCTTGGCCGCATCGCGCAAGGCATATTCCTGCATGATGCGGATCTTCACCGCCCCCGAGGCGACGACGGCAAAGAGATCCCGGGCATGGGCGAGCAGCTCTTCCCGTCTCGCCGTATAGTGCATCAGGCTCGGCCTGGTCAGGAACAGCGAACCCTTCTGGGCCAGGAGTCCGAGGTCGATCGGGCCGATTGGTCCCGAAGACTGACCGAAGCTAACCATTACGCCCATCGGCCGCAAACAATCGAGGGATTGCATGAATGTCGACCGGCCGATGGAGTCGTAGACCACGTCCACGCCCCGCCCTCCGGTGATCTCCCGGACTCTGGCAGCAAAATCCTCCTCCCGGTAGAGGATGGTATGGGTACAGCCGTTTTCCCTGGCCAGACGGGCCTTGTCGATACTGCCGACCGTGCCGATGGTGGTCGCGCCGATGTGCCTGGCCCATTGACAGACCAGGGAGCCGACCCCGCCGGCGGCGGCGTGGATAAGAATGGCGGTGCCGGGTTGCACGTTATAACAACCGTGCAGCAGATAACGCGCCGTCATGCCCTGCAGCATCATGGCTGCGCCGTCCCGGGTGGAGATCGTCTCGGGCAGTCCCACCAGCCGATGCGCCGGGATGCATCGCACCTCGGCATAGGCGCCCGGCGGCACCCCGGCGTAAGCGACCCTATCCCCTTTTTTGAATTCGGTGACACCCTCACCCACCATCTCGACCGTGCCGGCCCCCTCAAGGCCGGGGATAGCCGGCAGGGCCGGCAGCGGATACAAGCCGCTCCGGTGATAGACGTCGATATAATTGAGACCGATCGCCTCATGGATCAGCCGCACCTCCCCGGGACCGGGGGGGCCCGGATCAAAGTCTTCCCAGGTGAGAACCTCGGGGCCACCGGTGGTGTGTATCCTCATTGCATGGGTCATAGCATCTCCTTATGGTCATGGTTGGTATGAACAGAACAGGATGGTCTCTCACGTCTTGAACTGCCGGGTGGTGTCGGCCGATTTCTTCGCCATTTTCTGAAGATCCTCGGAAGTCTGCAGAATGACCAGCACGGCCTCATCGACCTGCATAACCGCATCGGTTACGGTATTGGACATTGTCGCCATTTCACCGGCATAGACCGAGGCCTGGGAAACTTTGATATTGGAATCGCCCAGTTTTTCCGAGGCTTCGGACAGGGATTTGGCAATCTCGTTGACCGTCGCCGACTGCTCTTCGACGGCGCTGGCGATGGTCGCGACAATGTCGCTGTTTTGCGAGATGATCGCCGCCGAGTCCCGAATCTCTTTGATGGTGGTCTGCGTGGCATGCTGCACTTCCCCGATCCGGGTCTTTATCTCGGTCGCCGCTTTGGCCACTTGCCGGGCCAGCTCCTTGATTTCATTGGCGACAACGGCAAAGCCCTTGCCGGCATCCCCCGCCCTGGCCGCTTCGATTGTGGCATTGAGGGCCAAAAGATTGACCTGATCGGAGATTTCGGCAATGGTTTCGGTTACCTTGCCGATCTGATCGGCGGCCTGGCCGAGTTCGGAAATGTTGCCAAGGGTCTTTTCCATGCGCGAGGTGGTTTCCATTGTGTTCGCATGAGCCTTGGCGGAAGTTCCGGCAATTTCGGCGACGGTGGCGGTCAGTTCTTCAACCGAGGCCGAGATGGAATGGAAGTTACCGGTCGATTCTTCAATTATCGCAGCAATTGCGCCCATATCCCTGCTTTGATAGCCGGCCGATCGGAATACCGTCTGCGAGACCGTTTTGGCGGAGGCGGTTTTTTCTTGAATGGTTTGGATGAGGGTATGAATCGACCGGGCCGCGCCGCTCAGCGTTTCGGCATCGCTCTGCAGGCTCTTGATTATGTTCTGCATTTTTTCCAGAAATGCATTGAAAAACCGCGCAACCTTGCCTGTTTCATCCTTGCTTGCGACAGGTAATCGCTGGGTGAGATCGGCGTCGCCCGAACTGATGTTTTCGAGGCCGTCGGCCGCTCTGCCGATTGGCTTGCCGATCTGCGTGGCGACAAACAAGGCACCGATGGCGGCAAGAAGGATTACCGCCACAACGATCGAGATGAACGTTACGGCGGTGCTCTGAATGATAGCCTCGGCCTTCCCGGTCATTTCTTCAATCAGTTTCTTATTGTTATTACCGGACGAATTACCGGACGTTGCCGAAGACTGCCGGGCCTCGATCACCTGACTGAAGTTATCGAGGGACTGCTTCTTGAAATCATTGAGAAAAAAAAGGGCGAGAAAGGTCAGCAGGACCCCAAACGAGATGGTGCTGGGAACCACAAACCAGAAAATCTTCGATTTGATCGACATATTTTTTAGAAAATCCAACATATTGCCTGCCTCCTGTGGGTGTGCAGCGGGAATCGGGTGATGGAAAGAGGAGCACTAAAATACCCCCAACACCTACATTTTACAAGGTGTTATGATGGCTTTTGGCGCGCACCCCAATGTCAGTAACTGAGGCGACACCGCAGGCTGCGGCGTCATTCCGATGAAAACACTTTGTCTGAGTGGTCTTAGCCTCCCCTCCCTTGACGGGAGGGGATTGAGGGGTGGGTGAGTTTGCTACAGGGGTGGGTGAGTTTGGAGCAGGGGTGGGTGAGTTTGGCACGAAGTTGCTCTTTGCGGCTTCCCCCTCCCCCTAACCCCCTCCCGCAAGGGGAG
>CAYTVF010000022.1:0-32822 GCA_964441345.1 uncultured Desulfopila sp.
AGCTTTTCCCACACAATGCGGTGGAGTATTTTGTCTCCTATTACGACTATTATCAACCGGAGGCGTATATCCCCCAGTCGGACAGTTACATCGAGAAGGATTCGTCGATCAACGATGCCATCGACAAGATGCGCCATTCGGCCACCCGGTCGCTGCTGACCCGCAGCGATGTCCTGATCGTCGCTTCGGTGTCGTGCATCTACGGCCTTGGTTCCCCCGATGAATATAAGAACATGCATCTCTTCCTGCGGACCGGGCAGGACTCGCCCATCGAAGAGGTCCAGCGCCGCCTGGTGTTCATGCAGTATGAACGTAACGATATATCGTTTCATCGCGGGACCTTCCGGGTGCGGGGCGATGTGCTGGATATTTTCCCGGTGCATGAAGAGGACCGGTCGGTTCGAGTTGAATTTTTTGGCGATACCGTCGAGGCAATCGCGGTGATCGATCCTCTACGCGGCGTGGTGCTGGAGCGGCTGGATGAATATACGGTTTTTCCCGGCAGTCACTTCGTCACCTCCAAGGACCGGCTGCAGCGGGCCATTGCCACGATAAAAGACGAACTGCAGCAGCGGCTTGAGGAGTTCTATAAAGAGAACAGGCTGGTCGAGGCGCAACGTCTGGAACAGCGGACCATGTTCGATCTGGAAATGATCCAGGAACTCGGCTATTGCACCGGCATTGAAAATTACAGCCGTCATCTGACCGGCAAACCGCCGGGCGCCCCGCCGCCGAACCTTTTGGATTATTTCCCCGAGGATTATCTCCTGGTCATCGACGAAAGCCATATCGGCATCGGCCAGCTCAACGGCATGTACAATGGCGACCGGTCGAGAAAGCAGACCCTGGTGGATTACGGTTTCAGGCTGCCGTCCGCCCTCGACAACCGGCCCTTGCGGTTCGATGAGTTCGTCCAGCGGATCAACCAGATCATCTATGTCTCGGCCACCCCCGGCGCCTATGAGCTGGAACAGGTGCAGGGCCGGGTGGTCGAACAGGTGATCCGCCCCACCGGACTGCTCGATCCAAGGATTGACGTGCGGCCGGCCGCCAGCCAGGTCGACGATCTGCTGGAGGAGATCCGGTTGCGGACCAATCAGGGCGAGGCGGTGCTGGTGACGACGCTCACCAAACGGATGGCCGAGGATCTGACCGACTACTACGAGAAACTGGGCATCCGGGTGCGATACCTCCATTCCGATATCAAAACCCTGGCGCGGGTCGAATTGATCCGCGACCTGCGGATGGGCGAATTTGACGTGCTGATCGGGATTAATCTCCTGCGCGAAGGGTTGGATATCCCGGAGGTGTCGCTGGTCGCCATCCTCGATGCGGATAAGGAGGGTTTTCTCCGCTCCGAGCGGTCGCTTATTCAAACCTGCGGCCGGGCGGCCCGCAATGCCGACGGCACGGTGATCATGTATGCCGATCATATCACCGGTTCGATGCGCTACACCATCGAAGAAACCGAGCGGAGAAGGAAGATCCAGGAGGCCTACAACCGGGAACATGGGTTGGAGCCCAAGACGATCATTTCCGCCGTCAAGGACTCCATGCAGCAGCATCTGCGGAATTCCGGCTACGCCTTCGACCACAGTGCGGAACTGCTCGCGACCGCGGAACAGCTGCCGGTCTTTTCCTCGGTGAAGGACCTGGAGAAAGAGATCCGCAAGCTGGAAGAGCAGATGCATCAGGCAGCCAGGGAACTGGCATTCGAGAAGGCGGCGGAATTGCGTGACCGGATCAAGAAGATACGAATGCTGGAGATTGAAATAGGATGACGGAAGGTGTGTTGAACAGTCTGCTGCTGCGGGTGGTTCCCCGTTGTCTCGCTCTCATCATGCGGGTGTGGTTTTTTACCTGCCGGGTCCGGACCCACAATCCGGAGAATTTCCTCGACCCGAAGAAAACCGGACAGCCGGTAGTAGCCTCGTTCTGGCACTATTCGATCGTCTATTTTTTATATTCGCAACGGGGCAATGCGGTAACCGCCATGGTCAGTTCGAGTAGAGACGGGGAATATATTGCCCGGCTGGCCGAGGAATTCGGCTTTGACACGGCGCGTGGCTCACGGAACAACAAAGGGGTTGAAGCGCTCAAGAACATGTTGCGGGCGATCCGCGGCGGCAACAGTGGTGCCATCGTTGCGGACGGATCCCAGGGGCCGCCGAGAATCGCTCAGCCCGGCGCGATTCTGCTGGCTTCGCGGACCGGCGCCCCGGTGCAGCCCATGCTGTGGGCCGCTTCCCGTTATTTCACCGTGCGCTCCTGGGATAAGACTGTCGTTCCCAAGCCCTTTGCCCGCATCGATTTTTTTTACGGGGAGCCGATTAAGGTTCCGGCGCAATTGAAGCCCGAGGGGATCGAGGAATACCGCCTGCTTCTGGAGCGCCGGCTGAATGAGCTTTACGACAGGGCCTGGGGCCAATATAATAAAGCCGGACATTGAGAGAGTTGGAAATCTCGGGATTTCCATATTGATTTGGGATAGCGATCCGCACGGGCGCAACAGGCATGCCGCGGGATAAGATAAGGAACGATTGACAATGCAGACGAAAGGGGTGGTGATCGCCGGTTTGGCCGGTGGGTCGGGAAAGAGTGTGGTCGCGGTGGGCCTTACGGCTGCACTTGCCCGGCGTGGCCGGCGAGTCGTGCCGTTCAAGAAAGGGCCGGATTACATCGATGCCGGATGGCTGCAGCTGGCCGCCGGGCGGAAATGCTATAATCTCGATCCGTTTCTCATGACCACGAACGCGATCACCGAATCTTTTGGGTCCCGCTCAGGCGATGCGGAAATCGTCATTGTCGAAGGCAACAGGGGGCTCTTTGACGGAGTGAATGCGGAGGGGGGCTATTCCACGGCCGATCTGGCGCTCACCCTCGGTCTGCCGATCGTGCTGGTGGTGAATTGCACCAAAACCACGCGAACGGTTGCCGCTCTGGTGCTCGGCTGCCGGAAGTTCGACGAACGGCTGGATATCCGCGGGGTCATCCTCAATCAGATAGCGACCGAGCGGCAACGGCTGCTTGTTACCGAAGCGGTCGAGAAGTACACCGGAATTCCGGTACTCGGTTCGGTGCCGCGCCTGAAAAGGGACATCTTCCCCATGCGTCACCTGGGCATGATCCCCCACCAGGAATATGACGGCAGCAGGGAAGCCCTTTCCTATCTTGCCGATCTCATCTCGGACAATGTCGACCTCGCCCGGGTCGAGCAGGTTATGGCTGCCGTGCCGGAGAGAGCCCCGGTCGGCAGGGCAAAAGCCGTTAAAAGAGCGGCGAAGGTGAGAATCGGTGTGCTGCAGGATGCGGCTTTTCAGTTTTACTATTCGGAAAATCTCGAAGCCCTGGAGAAGGCCGGTGCGGAACTCGTCTATGTCGATGCCATGCGGGACCCGGCCCTGCCGGAGATTGCCGGTCTCTACATCGGCGGCGGTTTTCCGGAAACCGGGGCCCGCGAGCTGGCGGCCAATACGACTTTCCGGCATTCGGTAAAACAGGCCGCGGACCGGGGGCTGCCGATCTATGCCGAATGCGGCGGCCTCATCTACCTGGGCCGCTCCATTGTTCTGGGTGGGGAGGAGTTCCCCCTGGCCGGGGTTTTTCCGGTGCGGTTCGGCATGTCGAAAAAACCTCAGGCGCACGGCTATACGATTTTCCGGGTGGATCGGAATAACCCCTTCTACGGGCTGGGTGAAGAAGTGAAGGGGCATGAATTCCGCTATTCGAAGGTTCTCGACTGGCAGGGGACGGATGAGCAGCTGGCATTCACGATGGTCCGCGGCAACGGCTTCGCAGGCGGTCGCGATGGCCTGGTGTATAACAATGTTCTCGCGCTCTATACCCATGTCCACGCCGACGGCACGCCGCAATGGGCGGAAAATTTTGTGAGCAGGTGCTGCCGGAAATGAGCGGATCCGGTTTCTGACGGCACGGCGGACAGGCGTCAATGGGAGGTCGGCGATCCCAGCACCTTCAGGCTGATCTGGCGCTGCTGTTCCTCGCTCGGGGCGGGCTCCACCCAGTGGATGAATGACTCCTTGACCCGCATGAAGTCGCCGTTGTCTTCCTTGCACTTGGCGCAGATACTCTGGGCCTCATCCCGGTACATGATGATTTTCGATGCCGGATCGCCTTCCCTCGACACGGCGGCCATTTTGCGGCAGCCGCAGTCCAGGCGAATGACTACCACGCCGATGCCATCCGGGCTTCCCTCCAGAATGCCTTCAATCATTGCCTGTTCGCGTTTTTCTACCTGCACCTTTTTATTCTCGTTTTTGTTTTTCATATCGATAAAATAATTATTTTCAGGGGGTTGAGCCGATTTCTTCAGTTTCTTCGCAGGAGCATGCAGCCAGTCGGCGGATGCACTGGACAGAGGCCGTACTATATATGGAAAAATAGTTGCCGGTCAATAGATATATCGGTCCCTCTCGCCCGGAATTGCTTGGTACATACTGTGTAACATATTGATATGATATTATTTGCATGTAAACATGCCGGAGGGGAGTGGAGCGGAATCGCTAGCCGTTTTTGCTTGACAAAAAACTGGCCGTGAATTAATGGAATATGACACATCATAATGACACATAATAACCGGCTCGGGACGATGTTCGGACTGACGATTAAGTATGATGAATACTTTTTTAAAATCTCACTTTTGGAGGTGAACCATGTTTGAAGTAATTGTAGATAAAGACAAATGTAGTGGTGACGAAGAATGTGTGGCAGCTTGCCCTGCTCAGGTTTTCGAGATGGTCGATGGCAAAGCGGAACCTGTCGAGGCCGATGAGTGTCTCGGTTGCGAGACCTGCGTAGAAGTATGCCCAGAGGGTGCGATCACTGTAAACGAGATCTAATTCTCCCGCACTTCGTTTTTTTAGAACAAGCCCATCTCCTGGAAAGGGGATGGGCTTGTTCTTTTTGCCACAGGCGAGTAGAAGATGGCAAAAAGTTTATCCCGCTTTAAACCTGCAGTGAGCAGAAGCACGCTGCTTTTCTTATCTGCTCTGCTGTGGACCGTGATCGGCTTGCTGTTGCTGGCAAAAGGCAGCTATCGATGGTTTCATCTTCCGCAATGGCAACCGCTCATTGTTGCGGCGGCGGTTGTGGCCGGCAGTCTGAAATCCATTCTCATTCTCGATGCATCCGCCAGGCGGGCGATAGATCGTATTCTTCTTTTTCAGGATGGTACCTGTCTCGGGGCGGTCTACTCCGTCAAGACCTGGATATTGGTGTTGTGCATGATGAGTATGGGTGTTATCTTGAAGAGTTATCTTCCCGCCAAGTTCCTGAGTTTTCTCTTGTTAACCATAGGCTGGGCCTTGCTGTTGTCCAGCAGGCTCGCCTGGCGCGCATGGCTTACCAGAGGGTAATTACAATACTTTGTTGTTAGACGAAATGAGTGACAAATCTTTTAACTGCATTCGCATAGATACCGGGGCGTTACAGGCCAACTACGGCCTCATCCAAAAGATTGCCGGCGACAGGGTGCCGGTTATGGCAATGGTCAAGGCCGATGCGTATGGCCATGGCATGGTCATGGCGGCCAGGGCCTTTGCCCGGGCCGGCTGTGCAACCTTCGGCGTCGCAGAACTGCGTGAAGCCGTGCAGCTCAGGCAGGCGGGCATTGCCGGGGACATTTATGTCACGCTCGGATTTGCCGCCGAGGGTGCCGAACTGTTGTTCCGGCATGGTCTGACCCCGGTTATTTACAGCGTTGAAGCGGCCCGGATTCTGGCCGACAAGGCGATGGCTTTGGGAGAGGACATCGGCGTCCATGTCAAAGTCGATTCCGGCATGAGTCGGCTGGGGATTCTCCCGGAAGATCTTCCCTCATTTCTCGACTCCATTTCGACCTTGCCGGGGCTTCGGATAGCGGGATTTATGAGCCACTTTCCCGAATCCGACAATCCCGGGGCGGAAAGCACCGGGAAGGGTTTTGCCGCATTTTCGCAAGCCTGCCGCAAGATAAAAAACCGAGGCACCAGTATCTGTCACATTGCCAATTCGGGCGCAGTGCTTAATTTCCCGGACACCCGTTGCGATATGGTCCGTGCCGGCATTGCCCTGTACGGGTATCTCCCCGAAGGAAGGCCGTCCCCGGCCAAGCCGAGAAAGGTCGAGCTGATTCCGGCAATGTCCTTTACCACCAGGATCCTGCAGGTGAAGACGCTTCCCGCTGGGGCCGGAGTGAGCTACGGTCACACTTTTCGTGCCGGGCATCCGACAAAAATAGCAGTCATACCGGTTGGCTATGAGGACGGATATTCGAGGCAGCTGTCCAACCGGGGGGAAGTGCTGGTCCATGGCCGGCGGGTGCCGGTGCGAGGCAGGGTCTGCATGAATATGTGCATGGTGGAAGTGACGGACGTGGAAGGAGTGCGGGCGGGGGATGAAGTTGTGCTGCTCGGCCGTCAGCAGGATGCGGTCATTACCGCCGACGATCTGGCGGAAGCGATGGGCAGTATCAGCTACGAGGTGCTGTGTCTGCTGGGAAACAACAATAAAAGAGAATATATCGAGTAGAAAGCAATGATCCGTTCACGACTGAAGAATGTGCTTGACGGCTGTTTCGACCAGGGTGTTGCCGAGGGATTATGGACAGCTGCCGCAGCCGGTAAATTTGCCGTCGAACTTCCCAAACATGAGGGAATGGGAGACTTTTCCACTAATATTGCCTTGGTTCTGGCGGGCACGGAAAAAAAGAAACCCCGGGACCTGGCCCAAACCATCGTGGCAAAACTGGCCGATGCAAGCGATCTTATCGAACGCCTGGATATCGCCGGCCCGGGCTTTATCAATATCTTTATCAAACATGACGTGTGGCGCCAGCTCATTCCGGAGATCACCGGGGCGGCCGAAAATTTCGGCAGAAGCTCGATCGGCCGGCATCGCAAGGTCATGGTGGAATTCGTCAGCGCCAATCCCACCGGTCCGCTGAGCATCGGCCACGGCCGCCAGGCGATCCTCGGCGACTCCATTGCCAGGCTGCTTGAGGCCACCGGTCATGATGTGTTCCGTGAATACTATTTCAACGATGCCGGCCGGCAGATGCGGGTGCTCGGCGAGTCGACCAGAGCCAGATATCTCGAACTGCTGGGGGAGAAGTTTGAGTTCCCCGAGGATGGTTACCAGGGCGAGTATATTGTCGATATCGCCCGGTCGCTCGTCGACGAGCACGGCGATGGCCTGAAAGATCACGCCGATGTCAAGCCGTTCAAGGAGCAGGCGGAAAAAGCCATCTTCAAGGATATTTCCAGGACCCTGGAGCGGATGGGCATAGTCTTCGACAATTATTTCAATGAACATTCGCTCTATGAAGACGGCCATATCGACAATGTCGTCGCCCTGTTGCGGGCCAAGGGCTATGTCTATGAAAAGGACAATGCGGTGTGGTTCAAGACCACCGAATTCGGCCATGAGCAGGATCGGGTCATTATCAAGAGCTCCGGCGAGCCTACCTACCGGTTGCCGGACATTGCCTACCACATTGAAAAATTCAGACGGAATTTCGACTGGCTGATCGACATCTTCGGCTCCGATCATATTGCCACCGTGCCCGACGTGCTCGCCGGGGTCAAAGCACTCGGCTACGATCCGGACAAGGTGACGGTCGTCCTGCACCAGTTCGTCACCCTGACCAGGGACGGCAAACAGGTCAAGATGTCGACGCGGAAGGCAAACTTCGTGACAGTCGATGAACTGGTCGATGAGGTGGGAATCGATCCGGTCCGATTCTTCTTTATGATGCGTAAGGCCGACAGCCAGCTCGAATTCGATCTTGATCTGGCGACTAAACAGAGCCAGGAAAATCCGGTGTACTACGTGCAGTACGGCTATGCGAGACTCTGTTCGATTTTGCGCCAGGCGGCCGAGAAAGGAATTGCCCTGCCGGAATTTTCCGCTATCGACGCGGCACTGCTTACCGAGCCCGAAGAGATCAGGCTGCTGAAGACCATGTCGACCTTTCCGGCGATTATCGAAAGCAGCGCCCTGGAGCTTGCTCCCCATAAATTTATTTATTATCTCATGGAATTGGCTGGTCAGCTGCACAGCTATTACAATAAACATAAGGTGATCACCGACGACATCCCTCTGACCAGGGCCCGGCTCTGTCTGATCATCGCCATACGGGTCGTATTGAAAAATAGTCTGCTGATGGTGGGCCTTTCCGCCCCGGAAAAAATGTAGGATGGTCGGCCTAAATGGCAGCACCGCGGAAAGCCAAGGGAACGGGAACAAAGAAGCTTAAATTTGAATTGACCTGGAGCGCCGTCGCCGGGATCGGGGTGATCGTCTTCTGTCTTTTCCTGTGGATGTTTCTTCTCGGGGTCTGGGCCGGGCAATCGCTTCTGCTGCCATCCTATGAGAAAAAGACCCTCGTCGCCGAAGACAAAGGGAAAACCGTGGGACCTTTGGTGATCAGGGCGGAAAAAAAAGCAACGAAGAAAACGGAGTAAGTGATCGGACTGTAAGGTTTCTCTCAAATGGTCTTACATATAATTATAAACGGCTGGATACTATGATTGGAAAACTACTCACAAAGGTTTTTGGAAGCAGTAACGAGAGGTACCTCAAGCAGCTCAAACCAATAGTCTCCCGGATAAACGAGCTGGAAAAGGATACCCTGCCTCTTGACGACGAATCCCTGGCGGCCAGAACCGTTGCCTTCAAACAGCGCGTGGCAAACGGGGAAGCTCTCGACGATCTTCTGCCGGAAGCCTTTGCGGTAGTTCGTGAGGCCGGGAAGAGGGTCCTGGGAGAGCGGCACTTCGATGTTCAGCTGCTTGGCGGGATCGTTCTGCACCAGGGCAAAATCGCCGAAATGAAAACCGGCGAGGGCAAGACCCTGACCTCGACGCTTGCCGTGTATCTCAACGGTCTGAGCGGCAAAGGGGTGCATGTGGTAACCGTCAACGATTATCTCGCCGCCCGCGACAGCGAGTGGATGGGGAAGATATACCGTTTTCTCGGCATGAGCTGCGGCAAAATCATCCATGGCCTGAACGATCAGGAGCGCCGTGCGGCCTATGCCGCCGATATCACTTACGGTACCAACAACGAGTTCGGCTTCGATTACCTCCGCGATAACATGAAGTTCGAGCTGAGCGATTTCTGTCAGCGCGGCTTCAATTATGCCATCGTCGACGAGGTCGACTCCATTCTTATCGATGAGGCGAGAACGCCGCTCATCATTTCCGGGCCGGCCGAGCTTTCCACCGATCTCTATAAAAGCGTAGATCGGGTCATTCCGAAATTCAAGAACGAAGAACATTACACCGTCGACGAAAAGGCCAAGCAGGTATCGCTGACCGAGGAAGGTATCGCCCTTGGGGAAAAGATGCTTGAAGTGGAGAATCTCTACGATCCGGTCAATATCGAAAAACTCCACCATCTCAACCAGTCCCTGAAGGCCCATATCCTCTTCAAAAAGGATGTCGACTATATCGTCCGGAACAATCAGGTCGTTATCGTCGATGAGTTCACCGGCAGGACCATGGAGGGGCGGCGGTATAGCGATGGGTTGCATCAGGCCCTGGAGGCCAAGGAAAAAGTCAAGATCGAACAGGAGAACCAGACGCTCGCCTCGATTACCTTCCAGAACTATTTCCGGATGTACAAAAAACTGGCCGGAATGACCGGTACCGCCGACACCGAAGCCGCCGAATTCAAGAAGATCTACAATCTCGATGTGGTCGTCATGCCGACCAATCAACCGATGGTCAGGATCGATTTTGCCGACGTTATTTATAAAAACGAAGCGGCCAAATACCGGGCGGTCATCAACGAAATTACCAATCTGCACGAGAAGGGCCAGCCGGTGCTGGTGGGAACCATTTCCATCGACGTTTCGGAGAAAATCTCCAACATGCTCAAAAAGAAGAAGGTCGAGCATGAGGTTCTCAATGCCAAGCACCATGAACGCGAGGCGGAGATCATCGCCGGTGCGGGCCAGCTGGGCAAGGTGACGATTGCCACCAATATGGCCGGCCGCGGCACCGATATCAAGCTCGGAGCAGGCGTTGTTGAGGTTGGCGGGCTGCATATCCTCGGCACTTCCCGGCATGAGTCGCGGCGCATCGATAATCAGCTGCGAGGCCGGGCCGGCCGCCAGGGCGATCCGGGTTCTTCAAGGTTCTATCTTTCCCTCGAGGACGATCTGCTGCGGATCTTCGGCTCGGATCGCATTACCAGCATCATGGATAAGCTCGGAATGGAAGAGGATGAGCCGATCGAGCACAACATGATCTCCCGGGCCATTGAGAATGCCCAGCGTAAAGTCGAGGGCCACAACTTCGATATTCGTAAACACCTGCTTGAATATGACGATGTCATGAACA
This sequence comes from uncultured Desulfopila sp., assembly GCA_964441345.1. Taxonomy (GTDB): domain Bacteria; phylum Desulfobacterota; class Desulfobulbia; order Desulfobulbales; family Desulfocapsaceae; genus Desulforhopalus_A. Next base: position 10,344 of record CAYTVF010000022.1, read on the forward strand.
AGCAGCGAGAGGTGATCTATCAGCAGCGTCGCGATGTCCTTGCCGGCAAGGATGTGGTGCAGGTGATTCAGGACATGATAGAAGACCTGGTCGATGGCGTGGTTGAAGAGTTTTTTCAGGATCGGCTCGATTCGAACGAATGGGATTGGCCGGAATTCAAGGTCCGCATGGGCGAGGTTTTTCACCGTATCCCGGAATGGCCCGAGGAAGAACTGACAGGACTGAAACTTGAGAACTTCCGGGAGAAGACCCTCGACTTCGTAACCACGGCGTATAAAAACCAGGATGAGGTAAACGGTGCGGAAACCCAGCGGCAGATTGAAAAACTCATCCTGCTGCAGGTTGTCGACAGCCACTGGAAAGACCATCTGCTCTCCATGGATCATCTGAAGGAAGGTATTGGGCTGCGCGGCTATGGCCAGAAGAATCCGCTGAATGAATATAAGCGCGAAGGCTTCGATCTGTTCAAACACATGGTGGAAACGGTGAAAGCCCAGACCGTCTCCAGCCTGATGCGTGTGCGTATCGTGCGGGAAGAGGATGTCGAACGCATGGAAGAGGAACGACGGCGCAAACAGGAGCAGGAAACACTGCGCCTGAATAAAGGGCCGGCAGGCGAAGAACCCCAGCCACCCAAACCGATACGAAGGGACGCCGATAAAACCGGCAGAAATGCCCTATGTCCCTGTGGTTCCGGCAAGAAATATAAAAGGTGCTGCGGCCAGGAAGCGTAGCAATGAAAAAAACAGGGGTGTTCGGTCATACTACCGTCCACCCCTGTTTTTTGGCTTGCGCCACTCTCAGCAAGGAGGTTGTCCGAGAATAGCAATTTTCTCTCAGATCGAGGCAAACTCGAAAAAATTACCGGAGGCATATACTTAATATTTCGAGGATAATTTTTTCGAGTTTAACGATGAGGGGGAAAAGGGCATTCTCGGACAGCCTCCTAGCCGCGAAGCTGGTGGGGCTGCATCAGATTGTCTTCCATGTGTTTCAATTCGTCAATGCCGGAGATGATGATTTCGGGATTGGGGGTAAGTTCCGCGTCCGGCAGTTTGTCGTCGTAATTCATCTGACTGAGGATGAATTTCATGCAGTTGAGGCGAGCCGTCTTCTTGTCGTCGGACCGGACAATCGTCCAGGGCGATAGGGTTCGGTTGGTTTCCGAGAGCATTTGGAACTTGCGCACCGAATATTGATCCCAGTATTTTTGGGCGAGATTGTCGACCGGGGAGAGTTTGTATTGTTTCAGGGGATCTTTTTCCCGTGAGTCAAACCGTTCTTTCTGGATTGCTTTTGAGACGGAAAAGTAAAACTTGAAGAGCTTTATCCCTTCTTTCACCAGCATCTCCTCGAAGAGCGGCACGTCTTTCAGAAAGCGTTTGTTCTGCTCGTCGGTGCAGAATCCCATGACCGGCTCGACCATCGCCCGGTTGTACCAGCTGCGGTCGAAAATGACTATTTCGCCGGCGGATGGCAGGTGGGCGACATAGCGCTGGAAATACCATTGGGTCATTTCCGTTTCGTTGGGTTTTGTCAAGGCGACAATCCGAGTGTTGCGCGGATTGAGATGGGCGGTAATCCGCTTGATGGTTCCACCCTTGCCGGCGGCATCGCGTCCCTCGAAGATTGCGAGGATCCGCTGGCCGTTGTCCTTCATCGAGTTCTGCAGCTTCATCATCTCGATCTGCAGTTTTTTCAATTCCAGTTCATACTGAAGATTGGCGTTCTTGATATAGATCGCAGTGGTATCGTCGCCTTTTGGAGTGTTGAGGTTTTTGGCCGCGGTTCCCTCAAGGAGTCGTACTGGTTCCGGCTTGCCGTTCTCCTTGCTGCTCTCTTTGCCGTTCTCCTTGTTCGTGCTTTTCTTTTTGCCCATAATAATATCCTCAGTTTTAGTTTAGTTTCCTGCCTTGCTGAAACATGGTCGTGTAAATTTCCGGGAGCCTGTGCCGCCTTATTGCCGCAACCACTTCGTCGATTTTATAGTCTATGCGGAAATGGCGAACGGTAATGATGTCCCCCTCTATCTCAAGAATTGCGCAACAACTTCTTGGATCGCCGTCGAACATCCTGCCGGCCGAGCCCGGGTTGATGAAATGGGTGGCCGAGAGGTATTTATGATACGGCGAGTGCGAATGGCCGGTTACCACGATTCGGCAATCGGTTTTCTCAGCCAGTTCATGGAAACGCTGGTCGGGCGTATCGGCGAAGAGGAACTCGTCGGGGTCGGCGGGGCTGCCATGAAAGATTCCTATCTTGACCGGCTTTTCGGGATATGGGCCGGCCGTTGCGGGAATCGCCAGCTCCGCGGTTTTGCCGAGAGCGAGCAGATAGAGCTGTTCGGCCGGTCCGAGGGCGTCCGCCGTCGTCGTATACATAATGCGTTTTTCTGCCTTGCCCGGTTTTTTGACCGTTTTCCCCTGCAGCAGCCTGATCACCTTTTCATCGGTGTTGCCGAGGATCGAGATCGCCCGGTGTGCGGCGAGCCAGGCAATCGTCTCATTGGGAAACGGTGCGTAGACCAGGGAGTCGCCGCAGTTGACGATGAACTGAAACGACGCCGGATTCAGCGCCCCGGCAATTGCTTCGAGGGCTGGATAATTGCCGTGAATATCGGCGAGTAGAAGTATGCGAGTAGTCATCGGATGATTGTCATTGGATGATTATCATGAGATCGTAATGAGATCGTTTTCAGATCAGGGGCGACACAAGAAGGCATGTGTTTTCTTTGAATTTTTCGAAATTTCCGCGACTTAAAAACGCCGCCAGATCAAGCTCGTCGGATTGTTCGATATAGCCCTGCTGGATCGTCAAAAGCTCACGGGTAAACGTTCGGCAGTAAATAAACAGGGTGGCCTCGAAATTCAACCAGAAACTCCGCATATCAAGATTCACCGAGCCGAACAGGGCAAAATCCCGGTCGACGGTGATGGTCTTGGCGTGCAGCAGGCCGCCATGGAAGAGAAGTATTTTTACCCCGGATTTTGCCAGTTCTTCATAACGGGCCCGACTCGCAAAATGAACCAGCCTGGAGTCGTTTTTTTTCGGGACAATGATGGTCACCTGCACCCCGCGCTGGGCGGCGGCCTTGAGGGCGACCAGCAGGGGTTCGTCGGGGATCAGATAGGGGGTGGTCATCACCAGCTCCTTCCGGGCGGCGTAGATGGTGGTAAGCAGGAGGCTGTGAATGGTCTCGGGGACGAAACCGGGGCCGGAAGGGACGAGCTGGACCGCACTCTGCCCGGCAACCGGCAATGGATGGATATCTCCCAGCTGCCGGACGGTTTCGATATCTTTCAGGAGCGATTCCGAGCGAAACTGGCCGATATCCGATTCCAGATACCAGTCGCTGATAAAGGTGCCGGCGAGGCTTTCAACCACCGGTCCTTCTACCTTGACCATCACATCAATCCAGTTTCCCACCCCGGCATCCTGTTTGAATACATCGGGATCGACCATATTCTGGCTGCCGGTAAAGGCTGTCCTGCCGTCGATGACCACGATTTTGCGGTGATTGCGGATGTCTATCCGGGAAAACAGCGCCTTGATCAGACCGGCCGGCAGCGATTCCTTGACCTTGATTCCCGCGGCTCTCATCTTGCGGGCAGTGGCGCTTTGCAGAAAATCCCGGCTGCCGATGGAATCGAGCAGCAGCCGGCAGGTGACGCCCCTTGCCGCCGCATGGATCAGTGCTTCGATAACTTTATCGACTCGCCCCCCTTCCTGCCAGATATAGAATTGCAGGTGGCAGGTGGAGCCGGCTTTTTCTATTTCGGCAATGATCGATCCTATAATCTCTTCAGGGGCGGTAATAAGGGTGAGGTTGTTGCCCGCCATCGCCGGCAGGCCGACGAGAGTAACCGCCTGGCGATGCAGCGGTGCGCATTCCGGGTTGAGGTCAAGCCAGGAAACCGGCGCCCTCTGGCGCAGGGTTGTCAGCCAGTGCTGGTAGTGATTGGAGGAAACCCTGGCCTTTTCTGTACGTTTTTCCGGTATTCTGTTTTCGCCGAAAAGAAGATAAAAAAAACCACCGAGAAAAGGCACCATGAGAACCACCACCAGCCATGCCAGCGACACCCCGTACGGGCGTTTATGCATGATAACCCGCAGGGACAGACCGATTCGGATCACAAGATCGGCCAGCAGCAGTGTTGTTGAGAGAAAGGTGTAGTTCCAGTGGGGATCCTGCATATCCATTGCGCTATGTAGGTTGATTTGTGGTATCGGGGATGTGTCGGCCGGGTCGGTATCGGTTCATTGCCGGGGTAGCTGATTGCTCCGAGGTGGGAAATTACCTCTTGGGCAACCGGATCGGTACATTCCAGTTCGTCGACTGTACCATTTTAAAGTAGCATAATCAGCCGGATAAGTGGTAGATGTATTTTTACTGTATCCGTCTTGGAAACGGATTTCTTGCCGCTTCCCGTGCGGACAGGGGATGGATGGCGAGGTGCGCCACAAGAAGAGGAAGTGTAGCGACATATTTATTGGCATAATTATTGGCATAGAAGGATCGGAAATTACATGAAGATAAAGGGCTTTTCATTTGCTGCCGTAGAAGCCGGCATACGGTACGCCGACAGGCTGGACCTCGGGCTTATCGCCAGCGATATCCCCTGTGTTACCGCGGGAATGTTTACCACCAATCAGGTGAAAGCGGCGCCGGTGCTGATCGATAAGGACCGACTGAAAGGCGGTTTCGCCCAGGCAATTCTAGTGAACAGCGGCTGCGCCAATGCCTGTACCGGCGAAAAGGGCATGGAGGCTGCCCGGGCAACAAGTACCATGCTTTCCATGGCACTGGGCGTTCCCGAATCGATGGTCCAGATTGCCTCAACGGGGGTTATCGGCGAGCAGTTGAATCTGCGGGCTTTTGAAAACGGGATTCCCAGACTGGTCGAGGAGCTGTCGCCGGACAATTTCGAACTCGTCGCCAAAGCGATCATGACCACCGATACGGTGCGGAAAATTGCGCAATGCGCGGTGACCATCGGCGGCAAGGAGATCAAAATACTCGGCATGGCCAAAGGGGCTGGGATGATCATGCCCAACATGGCCACGATGCTGGCCTTTGTCATTACCGATGCGCGGATAGTTTTTCCGGAACTGCATAAATCGCTGAGTCATGGGGTTGCCCGGACCTTTAATCGGATTACCATTGATGGAGATACCAGCACCAACGACATGGTCTTGGTCATGGCCAACGGCACCGCGGACAATCGCTGGATCGACGGAGATTCGGCGGAGGACCGGAAGATCTTCGAGGATGGGCTGGAACGGGTATTGATGGATCTGGCGCTGCAGATCGTCAGCGACGGGGAGGGAGCGACCAAGGCCATAACGATCAAGGTGTGCGGGGCCAAAGAAGAAGACGAGGCCGAGCAAATTGCCCGTACCGTGGCCAATTCGAGCCTGGTGAAAACGGCCTTCTTCGGGGAAGACGCCAATTGGGGCAGAATTATGGCGGCGATGGGACGGTCGGGGGTGAAATTTTCACCGGACCGGGTCGACATCGCTTTCGGCGATGTACCCATCGTAAGGAAAGGCCTCGGCCTGGGCAAAGAAGCTGAAAAGGTCGCGACCTTGGTCCTTAAGGAGAAAAGCTTCACGGTCTGCATCGATCTGCATGACGGGAAAGGGTGCGCGGAGGTGTTTACCTGCGATTTTTCCCTTGATTATGTGAAGATCAATGCCGACTATCGATCCTGATTTTCTTGACCGTCGGCGGATCTCCTGAAGACGGACAATCGATCCCGGGGTAACGCAATGAAGCGACTGTTCATTATTCGTCATGCCAAATCGAGCTGGGCCGAACCGGGTCTAGATGATTTCGACCGCCCGCTCAATAAGCGGGGGAAAAAGGATGGTCCGGAGATGGCCGGACGGCTTGCCGATGCCGCCGTTCATCCCGATCTGATCGTCGCAAGCCCTGCCGCCCGGGCGAAAAAGACCGCGCAATTGATGGCCGGCGGAACCGGTTATGATCCGAAAAAAATTCAGTATGACGATGAGCTGTATCTCGGTTCGTTGTCCTACCATGTGCAGCTGGTGGCATCGCTTCTCGCCCAGGTCGATACACTCTTTCTGGTCGGTCACAATGAGACCCTCACCGAACTGGCGGACTACCTGAGCGGCCGGGATCTCGGCAATGTGCCGACCTGCGGCATCGTCGCGCTGGAGTTTGCCGGCGAGCCGGGTTTTACCGCGGCCGCCGGCTCGGCCAGGCTTCTCTTCTTTTGGTCTCCCAAAGATCGGGACAAGGGAGCAGGCAAATGAACCGTGGTGTTTTGCCCGACAGAAAGAAAGACCTCCAGGCAGCTATCATAAGCGTTCAATTAAGCGTCCAATATTGACCGGTGGCAGCGATGATGACGGGAATGCCAAACTGTCTGCAATGCATCAACTATTTTATTACCCACGACCCGGCCAGGCCTTACGGCTGCAAGGCCTGGGGCTTTAAAAGTCGTATGAATCCCGCACGTCTCGTATACGTAACATCAGGCATTCACTGCCAGCTCTTTTCCCCCAGGAAACGGCCCGGTGAAGGCTCCGGCTCATCGAGAGCGGCATAAGCATTTTCGATTTTTCAAATATTCGTTTTTTCAATAATACTATATGATTCCCCAATATTTCCAACAGACGAAGGTCAGGCTGAAGAGCATGGCGGATTCGCTCGTCCGTGAAACCTGGCTGACCAGTTGGGAACTGATACGGATCACGATACCCGTCGCCATCGCCACGAAAATTCTCGAGGAGCTCGGCCTGATCGGCTATCTCAGTATGGTCCTTGAACCGGTGATGGCGGTAATCGGTCTGCCCGGATCTCTTGGTCTGGTCTGGGCCACGGCGATGTTGACCAACTTATATGGCGGCATTGCGGTTTTTGCCGCCCTGGCACCCGGCCTTGATTTGTCCGGTGCGCAGATAACGGTACTCTGTTCGGCGATGCTGATCGCCCACTCTTTGCCGATCGAGCTGAGCGTCAGCAAACGGGCCGGAGCAAGTCTTGTGCCGATCGCCCTTATTCGGCTGATCGGCGCCGTGGTCTATGCCTACATCCTCAACCGCGTCTGTCTTGCTTTTGCTCTCTGGCAGGACCCGGCTGTGCTCTTTTTCAAGGCTACCGCCCGGTCGGGGGCTCTTGTTCAGTGGACCCTTGATCAAGTGCAGAACTTGAGCATGATAGTTTTCATCATTTTTTGTATAGTAGTCTTTATGCGGATCTTCCGGGTGCTTGGCATCCTTGACCTGCTGGAAAGAATTCTCGCCCCCGTTCTGCCGATTTTCGGCATGGGCCGCCAGGCGGCACCGCTGACTGTGGTCGGCATGATCATGGGGATCGGCTATGGCGGGGCCCTGATTATCAGAGAAACCAGCACCGGCAAGCTGGACAAGGAAGAGGTTTTTAATTCCATGGCCCTAATGGGGCTTTGCCACGGACTGGTGGAAGATACCCTGATTATGGCGGCGATCGGCGGAAAATTCGGCGGGATTCTGTGGGGCAGAATTGTCTTTTCCCTGATTGTCACCTACGTGCTGGTCAGAGTGCTGCGCAGCCTGGCTGAAAGAAGAATCCACCGGCCGGCATAATTTTTTTGTTTTATTTTTTCTTTTTCTTCACTACGGCAACAACTTATGGAATTTACACGGTTCGGTCAAAAAATGACCGCCAACGCCGGCATTCTCTCCCTGATGGACGATCTGGGCAAAGCGACCGCCTGCGGGAGCAACCCGATGATCATGATGGGCGGCGGCAACCCCGGACAGGTGCCGGAGTTTCAGGAAATCATGCGGTCCCGGCTCATGGCGATCTGTCAGGATCGGCAGCTCTTTCACCGGCTGATCGGCGGATATGCGCCGCCCCAGGGAGAAAAGTCATTTATCGAGGGCTTGGCCGCTCTGCTGAAAAAGGAACAGGGCTGGGACATCGGGCCTGAGAACATCTGTCTGACCAATGGCAGTCAGACCGCCTTTTTCATGCTGTTCAATCTTTTTGCCGGGGTTATGCAGGATGGCGGGGTGGAAAAAAAAATCTGCCTGCCCATGGCCCCCGAATATATCGGCTACGCCGATCTCGGCCTCACCGACGGCCTGTTTGTCACGACCAGGCCGGAGATTGAACTCCTGGACGGAGGATTCTTTAAATATCATATCGATTTCGACAAGTTGAAAATTGGTGACGATATCGGCGTCATCTGTATCTCGCGGCCGACCAATCCCACCGGCAACGTGGTAACCGATGCCGAGTTGGCAAGACTCATAGCTTTGGCGGCCGAGCGGGAGATTCCCCTGATTATCGACAGCGCCTACGGCCTGCCCTTCCCGGGCATGGTTTATTGCGCGGCACGGCCGGTTTGGAACGACAACCTGATTGTCTGTCTCTCCCTCTCCAAGCTGGGATTGCCGGCGGTACGGACGGGCATTGTCGTGGCCCGCAAGGAGATTGTCCAGGCGCTCACCGGCATGAATGCCATCATGTCGCTTTCGCCCAATAACTTCGGCGCGATGCTGGCCGGGCAAATCGTTGAAAACGGCGAGATAATCGGCCTTGGCAGGGACCTGATTCAGCCCTTTTACCAGACAAAAATGGAGCGGGCCGTGGCGGTGGTACGGGAGCAATTCGCCGGAATTCCATGCCGCATCCATAAGCCGGAAGGCGCCATGTTTCTCTGGTTATGGTTTGAAGATCTGCCCATAACCAGCCTCGAATTGTACCGATTGCTGAAAGACCATGGAGTGCTGGTTGTTTCCGGCCACTATTTTTTCCCCGGTCTTGGCGACGAATGGAAACATAAGGATGAGTGTATCAGGGTTACCTACTCGCAGGGGGATGAGGATATCCGTCGCGGGCTTGCGATTATTGCCGGGGTCGTGCGGCAAATCTATGAAAAAAAACTGTGACTAAGCCGTGGTTAAGGAATATCATGGCCAGGGGATTGCCCGGAACGGCTCCTAAGATTTTCATTACCATTGACGGAGTGGACCATTGAGGAAAAAATCGAGTTTGTTTTGCATGGTGTTATTGTTTTTGCTGAACACGGTGCCGGTCGCGGGCTTTGGCGAATGCCTCAAGGGTGACTGCCGTGAGGGGAAAGGAGTGCTTGTCTCCCCAAATGGCCGCTATGAAGGGGAGTTTAAAAATGGTCTTGCCAACGGCAAAGGAACCATAACCGCCCCCGATGGCTTGAAGTATACCGGTCAATTTCGCGACGGCAAATTCCATGGCGATGGGCAGATGAGAAGCCCGGATGGCCGGAAGTACGTAGGTTCGTTTGAGAATAATGTCATCCATGGCGAAGGTACCTTGACTCTGACTGACGGTTCCCTTTATAACGGCGAGTTCAGCTTCGGACGTTTTCATGGCAAGGGGGTCCTTTTCTTCGCCGATGGCCGCGAGTACCAGGGCGATTTCCGCAACGACATCATCGAAGGGCAAGGTAAATTGATCTATGCCGACGGTACCTGGTTCGAAGGTTCCTTCCAGGATGGCCAGCCCGACGGCAAGGGAGTGAGGAAATACCTCGACGGTTCAAGCTATACAGGGGAATACCGGGGGGACAACCGGCATGGTTACGGTGTCCTCCTGGCTGCGAACGGCGAGCGCTATGAAGGGATGTTCGTCGACAACCGCTACCAAGGCGAAGGAACTCTGAAATACAGCGACGGCCGGGTATACAAGGGGGAGTTCAAAGGGGGACTCGGTCAGGGTCGCGGAACCCTTGAATACCCTGACGGATCACGCTATGAGGGAGGATTTGCCGACAGTCTTCCCGATGGCGAGGGGATGCGGGAGTATCCCGACGGCACGGTGTACCGCGGCGGATTTACAAAAGGCAGGAGAAATGGTCCCGGTGAGCTGCGGTATCCCGATGGATCCTTTTACAAGGGCGAGTTCAAAGACAACAAAATGCATGGTCAGGGGACGATTGTCTACAGCGATGGGAAGAGTTTTACCGGCGATTTTGTCAATGGTCAACCCAAGGTGGTGAAGAAAGAAGCTCCTGCGCCGCCGGAAGCCGTGGTTGAAAAGAAACCCGTGGTCGAAAAGAAACCCATGGTTGAAAAGAAACCGGAGGCTGAGAAGAAACCCGTGGCCGAGGATGAAAAGAAGCCGATTGTTGAGAAAACAATCGTCGAAAAGAGTGTCCCCGCCGCCAAAGAAGAGGTGAAATCGAAAGACAAACCGGCACCGGTTGGCAAAAAACCGGAGGCGGTTGCCGACGGTACCCGTTATCCCGTGAAAGACGGCTTGGTTCATGATGGCGAAAAAGGGGGGCCGCTGAACGGCAACGGTCATGTCGTTTACCCGGATGGCCGTGAATACCGGGGACAATTCTCGGGAGGCCTGATGGATGGTTCCGGCGAGCTCGATTTTGCCAATGGCGATCACTACACCGGGGCAATGGCCAAGGGGTCCATCCATGGCTACGGGACCTATCGTTTCAAGGACGGCAGGGAATACAAGGGGGACTTCAGCCAGGGGAAAAAACAAGGCAGCGGGATATTCACCTATCCGGATGCCACCCGGTATGCCGGCGAATTTAAAAACGATCTCTTTGCTGGCCGCGGCGAGTACCATTTCGCGGACGGGAGCCATTACAAGGGAGATTTTGCCAACGGCAGTTTTAACGGTCAGGGTGAACTGGTTTACGCCAATGGCAGTATTTACAATGGCGAGTTTCATGACGATCTGCCCCATGGTCAGGGGGTCCTGACCTCAACGGACGGGAGCAGGTATGAAGGCGAGTTTAAATTCGGGCGTCGGGAGGGGCAGGGTCGGTTGATCCGCAAGGACGGGCGTGTTTTCGAAGGAATCTTCGAGAATGATAAACTGGTGAACAAGAACTGAGCAGCTGGATGAGACAAGCGGCAAGATTATAAACAGGATGGAACAATGCGTTGGAGCTATAAGACAGTACATTTTGCAATGAAAAAAGAGGGGCTGCTGGGAAGCGCCTTTCTCGATGAATCGGAAGTGGAACTCTCGCTGAATGAATATGGCAAGGCCGGCTGGGAACTGGTTTCCATGCTCGAAACCCTTGATGGGTTGACAGCTGTTTTCAAGCAGCCGCTGAGTCTTGGCAGCCGTTCACTTCCTCCGCAGAGCGAAGAAATCGAGGACCAGTATATTCCCCTGAAGTCCGGGAAGGGCAAAGGAGATATCGAGGTAAAGACTCCCAAATCCGGGGAGAAGCGGGTTGTCGAGGATGTCGATCAGGAGATTGTGCCGATTGATGAATACGAAGTCATTGCGGAGGAGCCCGAAGCTAAAGAAACGAGAGAGCAATCGGACTCCTCGATCGATGTAGGGTCGATTCGCATCGAATAGGAGTATCGAAGCGCGATCCCGGGAGCGCAAATTGGCCGCGCTGCCGGGATCAACCGAGTCTCCTATCCCAGGTGAAGAAACGTACCGATCTGGAAGACTGCAACCGCCATCAAGTAGGCAAAAACGGTGTTGAATCCCATCGAAAAAAACGCCCATTTCCACGAAGATTCCTTGGCAATACAGACGACTGTAACAAAGCACGGCGAGTAGAACATGATGAAGACCAAGGCGGCTACGGCTATAACCTTGTTCCAGTTCGAATCGTTGTGCAGTCGCTGGCTAAGGGACAGGGGTTCTTCCGTGTCGACTTCCCCCATCGAATAGGCGGTGCCCAGGGTCGAAACAATAACTTCCTTGGCGGCAAACCCGCCGACCAGGGCGATATTGGTCCGCCAGTCGAATCCCGCAAGTCGTGACAGGGATTCCAGGCTGATCCCGATTTTGCCGGCGATCGAGTTGCGCAGCGCTGCTTCCGCCTCCTCATTGTTTATTTCGGTGACACGTTCGGCAACAAGCTTTGCCCGTTCCGCTACGTTTTCCGCAGCCGAGGTATTTTCTGCGACGATTGCCGGGGAGGTTTCCGCCGTTATCGCCTCGCGCCTTTTGGCAAAATCCGCCGATGTCTCCTCCGGCAGGCCGGGGAAGGTCATCAGGGCCCACAGCAGGATGGAAATCCCGAGGATTACGGTTCCCGCTTTCTTGATATACTGGTAGGTCCGTTCCCAGGTATGAATGAGCAGGCCGCGCAGGGTCGGGAAGCGGTACGGCGGCAATTCCATGACGAAAGGGGTCGGCGCCCCCCTGAGCACGGTTGAGCGGAGCAGTTTTGCGGCAAGCAGAGCGACGACCCAGGCCAGCATGGTAAAAAGAAACATATATCTGGCTTTGTTTTCGCTGAAGAATGTACCGATGAGCAGAGCAAGAACGGGAAGTTTGGCGCCGCAGTTCATCAGCGGCACGGTAAGCAGCGTCGCCATCCGCTCTTTGGGGGAACGGAGGGTCCGGGTCGCCATGACCCCCGGAACGGCACACCCGCCGGCGATCCCGCCGGAAACGATGAAAGGCATGACCGAGGAGCCATGCAGGCCGAAGATCCTGAAGATCCTGTCCATCATAAACGCAACCCGGGCGAGGTAGCCGGAATCTTCAAGAATGGCGATGCCGAAAAACATGAACATGATCAGCGGTACAAAACCGAGAACGCCCCCCACGCCGTCAATGATGCCTGAGATAATCATCGATTTGAGCAAGCCGTCCGGCAGCGATTGTTCGACAATACTGCCGAGCCAGCTGAAACCCTGTTCCAGCCAGGCGACCGGAACCTCGCTCCAGCCGAAGGTGAATGTATATAAGGCGAAGAGGATGAGGAGCATAATCGCCGGGCCAACCAGCCGGTTGGTAAGGACCTTGTCGATCTTGTCCGAGGTGTAGAGCCGGTCGGAGTCGAACTTTCTGGTTATAACCCCCTGCATGAGCAAGGATTTGATATATCCGTAGCGGTGATCGGCAATGATTGCCTCCGGAAACACATCGAGGGTTCTCCTGGTGTGGTCGGTGATTCCATCAACTCTTTCTTCCAGAGCCCGGGCTGTGCGGGGATCAATCTCCCGTCCTTTTGCCAGGATCTGTTCATCGTTTTCCAGATATTTAATGGCCGTATACCTGGCAGGGTAGGTGTCGGTCATGAAGCTTGCGCCGTCGATACGGGCGATCAGTTCGGTGAGGCCGGTATCGAGGTCTTCGCCGTAGGAAATGTCGAGGGGCTGCCATGGAATGTTTTCCGAGGCCAGGCGCAGGGCGGTGTTGAGCAGTTCCTCCTTGCCAAAACCCGTGCGGGCGATAATGGGTACTACCGGAACCCGGAGATGTTTGGCGAGGATGTCGGCTTTTATTTCTATTCCCCTGGCCTGCGCGACATCCATCATGTTCAGGGCAACGACCACGGGTGCGCCAAGTTCCAGGAGTTGACAGGTGAGGTAGAGGTTACGTTCCAGATTCGAGGCATCGACGATATTGATGACTACCTGGGGCCGATTGTAAACCAGATAGTCACGGGCGACGAGTTCTTCGGCGGAATAAGCGGTCATCGAATAGGTGCCGGGAAGGTCGGTGATGATGATCTTTTCGCCTTGATGGTGAAGGGAGCCTTCCTTGTGATCAACCGTTATGCCGGGATAGTTGCCGACATGCTGCCGTGCACCTGTCAATTGATTGAAGAGAGTCGTTTTGCCTGCGTTGGGATTGCCCGCCAGGGCCATTTTCAGCTGCATCGGTCTATGGAGTCTTAAGTTATGATAATGAGAAAGAAGAATAAGAGATAATAAAAAGGGGATCAGTCGACGGTGACGAAGATGTAGTCTGCTTCATTGTTGCGGAGAGTGAGGGTTGTATCCAGGACTTTAATGGCAACGGGGTCGTAGAGCGGGGCACGGCCACAGACCGATATCTCGGTGCCCGGGGTTAAGCCCATTTCTCGCAGGCGTCGGCCAAGTTCACCGGAAACACTGATGGCCTTGATTGTTCCTTTTTGGTTTTTCAGCATTTTGCGTAAGTTTACCGTATTCAATAGGTCTCTCCTCGTAATCGCTATTTTTGTTTGGGTATTGATTTTTGCGGTGCACAGGTCGAACTGTCGCTATGGCACGAGCAGCAACCTCCGCCGCAGGTAATCTGGCCATTCTTGTCGGTGGCAGCTCGCCATTGGCGGTAAAATTTCCGACCGATAAAAAAACCACTGACCGCAATGATAGTCCAGACAATTATTGATTCGATCATACTCCACCTTCACGGTTAGTTAGGAACTCCTAACTGCTTGGGCAAAAAATAAGTCCGAAGAATCTCGGACGGGTGCAACTACAGAATAGAGAATTACAGGCTTGTCACAAAAATATTGGCAGATATATCAGCGTCGAGGCTGATTGTTCCGCCATGAACCTTGAGAAGGCACCGGTTGCCGTTTTCCGCGCAGAGTATATCGGCCTCAACCCCCGGGTATACGCCCATGGAGGCCATGCGTGCACAGATTTTTCGGTCACCGGTTACTTTGCATACCTTGACCCTGCCCGTTTGGCCTTTCTGCGAAAGGGGTGCGACCAGGTCGTGGCATTGTTTTCCGGCGAAGCATCTTCTCACCTTGTCGGTAAAACAGCAGCCGTTCTTTTTTTCTCGATTCCGATGCATTCAGCTCTCCCTCTGGTTAGCTCTTTAGGTACACCAAACAATAGCTTGCGTCAACACTTTTTTCAAGGTAGCGCAATATGATTAGGAGCTGCTAACAAAAGGTCCGGCAGGAAAGGGTGAGTTATGAATTCGAGAAATTATCCGGTATGCTGATTGGGTCTCGGAATGCAGTGATAAAGGGGAGGGAACTTGTCGCGGGGATATGATGTGTTCTTCGCCAACGAGGCTTGACAACCTCCTAATCCTGTATTTCCACCAGGATGAAATCCGCCTCGTTGTTGCGCAGGGTCAGAGTACCGTCCATGACCCGGAGCGCCACCGGATCGTTGAGGGGAGCTCTGCCCTGCACGGTGATTTCGGTACCGGGAACCAAACCCATCTCGCGTATCCTGCGGCCAAGCTCACCGCCGACTCTAACCGATTTGATGATGCCCGATTGATGTTTAACCATCAGGCGCATGGAGATTATCGCCATTTTTAATTTGCTTGCCAGGAATCCTTCAAGGTAACCGTTCGGTTGAATATCGGCCGGCCGATTTTCGATTCAACGGGATCGGCACAGAAATAGCCCATGCGTTCGAATTGCACTTTTTCCCCGGGCTGCACCTCGATCAGGCTGGGTTCCGCCATTGCCGAGTCAACCACCACCTTGGATTGCGGATTCAGTTGATCGAGAAAATCAATCTCTTTGTCGGCTTCCGGATCTTCTACCTTGAAGAGCCGGTCATACAATCTGACAGTTACCGGCACCGCCTTCTCCGCCGAGACCCAGTGGATGATTCCTTTGACCTTGCGGCCATCAGGCGTCACGCCGCCGCCCGTTTCAGGGTCGTAGGTGCAATGGATTTCGCTGATTGTCCCGGTCTCCCGGTCTTTCATATGGGAAACATAGCGGATCAGATAGCCGAAGCGCAGACGAACTTCACGGCCCGGGCCCAAACGGTGATATTTTTTGGGGGGATCTTCCATGAAATCGTCGCGTTCGATGAAGATCTCCCGGGTGAAGGGCACTGTTCGTTCACCCATGGCCGGGTTTTGCGGATGATTCAGGATGACCAAATCCTCCACTTTTCCAGCCGGAAAATTATCGATAATCACCTTCACCGGATCGAGAACGCACATCCGGCGCGGTGCATTGATATTCAGATCGCTGCGGACCTCGTTTTCCAGCACATTCATATCGATCCGGCTCTCGCTTTTGCCGATGCCGATTGTCCGGCAGAAGTTGCGGATCGAAGCCGGCGTATAGCCCCGGCGCCGCAATCCGGAAATGGTCAGCATTCGGGGATCGTCCCAGCCGTCGACATACTTCCCGACCACCATCTTTAAAAGCTTGCGCTTGCTCATGACGGTATAACTCAGATTCAGCCGGGCAAACTCGATCTGGCGGGGGTGACAGGGCGTCTTCAGGGTGTCGAGCACCCAATCGTAGAGGGGCCGGTGATCCTCAAACTCAAGGGTGCAGAGAGAGTGGGTGATATTCTCCATCATATCGGAGAGGCAGTGGGTGTAATCATACATCGGATAGATTTGCCACGTATCCCCGGTCCGGTGATGATGGACTTTGAGAATCCGGTAGATGACCGGGTCGCGCATGTTGAGGTTGGGCGAGGCCATATCGATCTTGGCGCGGAGGACATGGCTGCCTTCGGCGAATTCCCCGTTTTTCATGCGGAGGAAGAGGTCGAGGTTTTCGGCGACACTCCGGTTACGGTAAGGACTTTCCCTGCCCGGTTCGGTGAGGGTACCGCGATATTCGCGAATTTCATCCGGGGTCAATTGGCAGACATAGGCCTTGTCCAGCCTGATCAGCTCGACGGCGAAGTCATAAAGCTGCTGAAAATAGTCGGAGGCATACAGGGTTTTGTCGCCCCAGTCAAAGCCCAGCCACTTGACGTCCGCCATGATCGATTCAACATAAGTGACATTCTCCTTGCTCGGATTGGTATCGTCAAAACGCAGGTTGCAAATGCCGCCGTTTTCTTCAGCTATGCCGAAATTCAGACAAATTGACTTGGCGTGGCCGATGTGGAGAAAGCCATTCGGCTCCGGCGGAAACCTGGTGATGGTCCCCCGGTGTTTTCCCGACTGCAGGTCATCGGCAATTATCTGGCGAATGAAGTCAAGTGGTCTGTTTTCAGAATCTTCTCTTTTTTCCATGAATAATGACCAGGTTGAAGATGAGTCGTTACGTGTTAACGGTAAAATTTACTGACGTCCCTCAGTCGCCTGACGACCCGCTCCCGGCCGAGAGTGAGGACGATGTCGAACATCGATGGGCCGGCGAGCTGACCGGTAAGCACCGTTCGCATGGCGTTAATGACCACCCCCGGCTTCACCTCGAGTTTTTCCGCCAGTTCCCGGGCGATTCTTTCGGTTTCCTCCAGGGTGAAGTCAGGGCACTTCTCGTAGCTGTCGGCGAGTTCGGGGAGCCACTCCTGCAAGTCCGGATGCTTCAACACATTTTTTTCGAGCGGCTTGGCGTCGACGGTAAAATCGTCGGCAAAATAGGCTCGGCCGAGGGAGGTGAAATCCTTAAGCGTATGAAAACGGTCTCTGATCAGGGCCAGGGTGTGCAGGTACCAGTCTCTTTTGCCGGCAGTGTACTCCTCGTCCCAGAGGTTTTCGGCGACCAGTTCTTTCCCGACCATTTCCCCCAGTTCTTCAATGTTCATGGTGCGGAGATAATGCTCGTTTATATGCAGCGCCTTCGGGTCGGTAAGGAATTTCGGATCATCTTTGCGGTAGTTGAAAATGGCACTGGATTTATTGATCCGCTCAAGCGAAAAGTCCCGGATGAGTTCTTCTTTGGAATAAATTTCCTGATCGTTGCCGGCGGACCAGCCGAGCAGCGCCAGAAAATTGTTGAACGCCCAGGGGATGAAGCCGTTGTCGCGGTAGAACTGCACCGCCACTATTTCTCCATGGCTGCGCTTGGAGATTTTGGCCTTCTTCGTATCGAGGGTGAGCGGCATATGGCCGAATACCGGCAGCGGGGCTTCCAGCGCCTCATAGAGCAGCACCTGCTTGAGGGTATTGGTCATATGGTCCTGGCCGCGAATAATGTGGGTGATCCGGTCCCTGATGTCGTCGACCACGTTGCACAGCAGATAGAGCGGTTTGCCGTTGGATCGAACGATGACAAAGTCGTCAATCTCGGCATAGGCACATTCGATCCGCCCGAATACTTTGTCGTCATACCCGAGGAGCCCGCTCCTTTCCGGCACTTTGAAGCGGATAACGTAAGGGATTCCCGCTGCTTCTTTGGCGGCAACGTCGGCGGCGGAAAGATTCCGGCAGGTCCGGTCATAGCCCAGCACCATTTTGCCGGCGAGGGCCGCTTCGCGCTTGGCATCGAGTTCTTCCTTGGGGCAGAAGCATTTATAGGCGGCGCCCCGGCAGAGGAGTTTGTTTGCGGCGGCGATGTGGTCGTTTTCAAAATCAGTCTGGAAATACGGTCCTTCGTCGAAATCGATACCGAGCCATTCGAGGCCGTCCAGGATACCCTGAATCGATTCCTGGGTCGAGCGGCCGACATCGGTATCCTCAATGCGAAGTATGAGTTTTCCGCCGGTTTGTTTGGCGTAGAGCCAGTTGTAAAGAGCCGTCCTTGCCCCCCCGATATGCAGGTATCCGGTCGGGCTCGGCGGAAAACGCAGTCTGGTTTCAGTCATGTTCACTCCTTTGGGCAGTTCACTCAGCCTGCCGGCACAAAAAAATGTCACAAGTCGGTATCTTATCTTATCAATAAGGCGTAGATCCGAGCAATGCAAGTGGATTGTAAGGGAAAGATTACAGCGCGATATATATATCTTTTTCATCATCAATGTACAACATTAATACCGATGGGGCAATTTCTGCAAGGGACCTGGCGGTCTTGGCTGGAATCTTTTGCCGTCCGATCAGGACGTGCCGCGAAAGAAACACTTTTTTTCAGTTGTTGTCTCCATGGGAACTTTGTATAGTTTTTCCTTCATTACCGAGACGTTGTTGCCCATCGAATATATTCTACGATTGCATACAGGGGAGAAAAGATGAAAGTACTGATTAGCGACAATTTGTCCCAGGTTGGCATTGATGTGCTGAAGAAATCCGGCCTGGAAGTGGATGTGAAAACCGGCTTATCGCCGGAGGAGCTTAAACAGATCATCGGTGATTATGAGGGGCTGGTCATACGGAGTGCCACCCGGGTTACCGCCGATCTGCTCGAAGCGGCGCATAAGCTGAAGGTGGTCGGGCGAGCGGGGATTGGTCTCGATAATGTCGATATTCCCGCTGCCAGCCACAAAGGCATCGTGGTCATGAACGCCCCCGACGGCAATGCAACCACCGCCGCGGAACATGCCATCGCCATGATGATGTCTCTGTCCCGCAACATTCCTCAGGCAAGCAAGTCGATGAAGGAAGGGAAGTGGGAGAAGAAAAAGTTTATGGGCAGGGAAGTCACCGGGAAAACCTTCGGGGTCATCGGCATTGGCAGAATCGGCGGAATCGCCGCGAGCCGGGCCCAGGGCCTGAAAATGAAGACCATTGCCTACGATCCGCACATGCCCCGTGAGATGGCCGAAAAAATCGGTGTCGAACTGGTCAGCCTGGAAGATCTGGCCAGGCGGTCCGACTATATCTCCATCCATGTCCCCCTGACCCAGGAAACCAGGAATATCGTTTCGACCAAGTTCTTCGAGATGATGAAGAACGATGCCATGTTAATCGATTGTGCCAGAGGCGGGGTCTGCGACGAGGAAGCACTTTACGAGGCCTTGGCAAATAAGAAAATCGCCGGTGCCGCCCTTGACGTTTTCGCCAAAGAACCTACAACTCTGGAGAACTGTTCTCTTCTCGGCCTGGATAATTTCATCTGTACTCCGCATCTGGGGGCATCGACCAACGAAGCTCAGGAGAGTGTTGCCCTGATCATCGCCGAGCAGGTCGCCGATTATCTCCTGAAGGGTTCGGTGACCAATGCGGTAAATGTCCCCTCGGTCAGCGACGAGGTTCTGGCGCAGGTCGGGCCGTATCTGACCCTCGGTGAAATGCTCGGCTGTCTTCATATGCAGGTCGCCAGGGGCGGAGTCGAAGAGGTGAATCTTGAATTCAGCGGAGAACTGGCGGAGCTGAATACCAGCCCGATCACCGTGGCATTTCTGAAAGGACTTTTCACGCCGATCCTGAAAGATGCCGTGAATTATGTCAATGCCCCGGTCATCGCCAAAGAACGGGGGATTCGGGTCATTGAATCGAAAAGCGACAAATCCGACGATTTTGTCAATACCCTGTCGATCAAGGTGTCTACCCGCGAGGGGGAGAATGTTCTGGTCGGTACGGTATTCGGACGCAACGAACCGCGTCTGGTGAGGTTGAACTCATTCCGGCTGGAGGCCTTGGTTTCCGGGCCAATGCTGCTGGTGTACAATAAAGATGTACCAGGGGTGATCGGAGCCCTGGGGACCACCCTCGGCAACGCCGGGGTGAACATATCCCGAATGACGGTCGGCCGTGAAGAGGAAAGCAACCAGAATATCATCCTCCTCAGTACCGATGAGCTTGTCTCCAAAGAATTACTGGTTAAGGTTTTGGCTTTGGCAAATATTACCAATGCACAGGTCCTGGACCTGACTTCCGTTTAGAGCCTCCACGGGGCTATTGCAGGCAGTCCCGTTTACCGGGGGTGGATATTGTTAATCGGAATATTGTTAATCGATACGATTGAAGAGGAGTAAAAAGATGGCGGACGATGGTGGAAAAACTGAGAGTTCTTGTGGGTGTGCAGATGGCAAGGTTCCCAACAGGGAAGGCCGGTGTGTCATGCCTGAGGTAACTTTTCCGGCTTTTATTATGTCTTTAAATACCTCTGCGCTCTACCATCTTGGCGAAATAGCCGATCCGGCAACGGGGAAAACCATAGTCGATCTGGATCTCGCCAGGCATGCGATCGACACCCTGGCGCTTATCCAGAATAAGACCAAGGGCAATCTGACCGCGGATGAGGATGCTTTATTGGAAAATATTCTCTACGATATAAAAATCCGCTTCGTCAAAGCGGTAAAAAAGTAAACGTTGCAGGGAATGAATACTGAAAGTGGCAGGATGACCTTGCATGCGCCGGCCAAGATCAACCTGCTGCTTCGTGTTTTGGGAAGAAGATCGGACGGATATCATGATCTCGAGACATGGATGCAGAAGCTTCTGTTGCATGATACTCTTGAGTTGGAACTCTTTCCGGGGAGCGGCGTCATATTTTCATGCGATGATCCGAGTGTTCCGTCGGATGCCGCCAATCTTGCGGTGAAGGCGGCAGAAGCCTTCTTCGCCGCCTGCCGGAGGAGCGACGGATACGGGGCTCGGATCCATTTACAGAAACGCATTCCCGTGGCAGCAGGTCTCGGCGGCGGAAGCAGTGACGCCGGTACGGTTCTGCGCGGGTTGAACACCTTTTTTGGTGGGGAGTTCAGCGACGGAGAACTCATCGATATCGCCCGTCCATTGGGGGCGGATGTGCCTTTTTTTGCCGTCGAACATAATGCGGTGTTGGCCGGTGGGATCGGCGATGTGATGTATCCGGTAGATTCAATGGGGGATTGTTCCTTCATTTTGGTCAATCCCGGCTTTTTTGTCTCAACCGCCTGGGTTTTTCAAAATTTAACATTGACAAGGCCGCCGAAAAACTCTAAATTGTCATGCTTTCAAAAGTACAAATCGACTCCTTTGTCTTTTTCTGAGATGCACAACGATCTGGAGCAGGTGACGTGCGCCAAGCATCCTGAAATAGACAAGATCAAGGAGTCGTTGACTGTTGCCGGCGCCGTAAAAGTTTTAATGTCCGGGAGTGGGCCGACTGTTTTTGGCATATTTCCGGATGCAGAAAAAACGACAGCTGCTGAATTAGAGCGTATTGTCTGCGAGTTACGTCGGGAATACGGAGCAAAAGTTTATTTGTCAAGAGCATGTACTGGGGCGTCGCCAAGCGGTAAGGCACCGGGTTTTGATCCCGGCATTCGTAGGTTCGAATCCTTCCGCCCCAGCCA
Source organism: uncultured Desulfopila sp. (assembly GCA_964441345.1). Classification (GTDB taxonomy): domain Bacteria; phylum Desulfobacterota; class Desulfobulbia; order Desulfobulbales; family Desulfocapsaceae; genus Desulforhopalus_A. The sequence goes on from CAYTVF010000022.1 coordinate 31,881, forward strand.
TCACTGATGTATTCATGTTTTCCAAGTAACTAAAAAATCATGAGAGATTTGAAGATTTTTTCAGGTAATGCTCACAGGAAGTTGGCGGAAGAGATCGCCGAGCATCTGAATATACCGTTAAGCGAAGCCGATCTGAAAAAATTCAGCGATGGAGAGATCTTTGTTGAGATAAAGGAGAATGTAAGGGGGACCGATGTCTTTGTGGTTCAGCCTACATGTACTCCGGTCAATGATCATCTGATGGAATTGGTGATCATGGTGGATGCACTGAGAAGGGCTTCGGCGAGAAGAATTACCGCCGTTGTTCCTTATTATGGGTATGCCCGCCAGGACAGGAAGAATGCTCCCCGTGTTCCCATCACTGCCAAAGTCGTTGCCGAAATGTTCATGGCCGTGGGTGTGCGCCGAGTTCTCTGTATGGATTTACATGCCGGCCAGATCCAGGGATTTTTTAATATTCCTGTCGATCATCTGTATGCTGCGCCGGTAATTCTCAAATATATCAAGCAAAACTTTGGCGACGATGTCATCATGGTTTCTCCGGATGCCGGCGGCGTTGAACGAACCCGGGCTTTTGCCAAAAGGATGAATTCGGGACTGGCCATTATCGATAAGCGCCGTGATAAGCCGAATGAGTGTGAGGCAATGCATGTTATCGGCGATGTCAGGGGGAAAACGGCAATTCTGATGGATGACATGGTCGATACCGCGGGTACGCTGTGTGCGGGTGCTAAGACGCTCATGGAAAATGGTGCCAAGGAAGTACATGCATGTTGTTCCCATCCTGTTTTGTCCGGGCCCGCCATTGAAAGGATTCGCAATTCGGCAATGAAATCACTTGTTGTTACCAATTCAATCCCTCTTCGGGGTGAGGCTTTGACCTGTGCTAAGATCAAGGTGCTTTCCGTCTCGAATTTGCTGGCAGACGCGATTAAACGAATA
>CAYTVF010000023.1:0-32222 GCA_964441345.1 uncultured Desulfopila sp.
TGTCAACCCGGGGAAAAGAGCCGAGAACTTTCAGAGAGTCTTCTTCCTGAATGACCACGGTTTCGATGGTCTGCAGAGCGCCTCGCAGCAGATGGTCGTTGACATGGCCCTCTACCTCGACATAAATCTGCAACTTCTGGGTTTTAATATCATTTTCCGACCGAAGATCGAGAATATTGATGCCCCGCCGGGTGAACTCTCCTAAAATGTCGGCAAGCATTCCCACCCGGTCGCGCAGCGGCCGGGTAATTATTGCCGTCGCATCATACCCTGAGACCGGCGTCAATTCTCGGCCGATGATGGCAAACCTCGTGCGGTTATGGGCCACCACCTCCCTTGCGATAAGGGTAAAGCCGTGCTTTCTGACCAGTTCTTCGGAGTCGATAACGGCGTAGCCCTGTTTGTTTTCCGCCTTGATCTCCGTCATTGCCGCTTCGATATCATGAACCGTCATCAGCGTTGCATAAGGATAATGTTCGTTGATAAACTCGTCACACTGTCTGAACACCGAACCTCTGCCGACAATCGTGGTAATGGCTGCCCCCCTTTTCTGCGGGTTGGTAAGAGCACCAAGAGAGAGATGGATCGGCAGCACAATATTATCAACCCAGAAACCTTGCTCCATTCTGGCAACCAGCCGGAAATAATCTTTCACCTCACCCTCACGGGTATTATAGACAGGGATAAGCACCTGCTCGACCCGGCCATCGGTAAAGGCAGAAAGAACATCAGCTATCCGGTTGAACAGCAACACCTCCGCACCCGGAGAATACTGGCAGGCGGCCTGATAACTGTCTGATCCGATGGGACCGAGGGTGGCTATGGAAAACATGGCTTATCGTTGTTGTCTCAGTTAAAGATTCATTATTTCAGGGTGGAATGTGTTATAAAAAGTATAAAATAGACCACCGGGTATTACATTTTTGCGGGAGATACGCTGTGCAAAATATCCATTATCAACCGTTTAAGCAACTGTTTATAGCAGTCCGGGCGGGCCACGGGCCCGCTCATCCATCGTCATGATCACAGATATCGCAGAATATGTAGCCTCTCTCAAGGCCTCACGAAAATTCGGCCCGCAGGTGGTATGCCACAAGATTTATCCTGAAAAAGATGGCGAATATGGCCGGGAATTTCCGCCGCTCGCCGCGGCCTTGCAGGAATGTCTGAACCAATCAGGCGTGCAGCGGCTCTACACCCACCAGTGCCAGGCCATGGAAAGCATCCTCAAGGGTCGGGATGTTCTGGTCGCGACGCCGACCGCCTCCGGCAAAAGCATGATCTACAATCTCCCGGTATTAAACGATCTTTTCGAGGATTCCCCCGGCTACTCGCTGTATCTTTACCCCCTCAAGGCGCTCGCCCAGGATCAATATAATGTGCTGGTAAATTTGTTCGCCAGGCTTCCAGCCGATATCCAGGATAAATACCGTCATTTCGCCGCCCTCTTTGATGGCGATACATCCAGCTACGCCAGAAGAAAAATTCGCGACAATCCTCCCCGGGTCATTCTCTCCAACCCGGAAATGCTGCATTTGTCGCTGCTGCCGTATCACCAGAACTGGCAATCTTTTTTTGGCGGGCTGCGCTATGTGGTGATTGATGAGGTGCACAGCTATCGCGGGGTACTCGGCAGCCACATGGCCTGGGTGATTCGCCGCCTGGTGAGAATTGCGGCCCATTACGGCGCAAGGCCGATCTTCATTCTCCTTTCCGCCACCATCGGCAATCCCGGGGAACTGGGGAGAATGCTGCTTGACCGGCCGGTTGAGGTGATATCCGATTCGGGCGCGCCTCAGGCGGAACGGAATATGCTCTTCATCAATCCCTGGGACAGTGCGGCATACACCGCCAGCCAGCTGCTTGAAGCGGCAGTCAAACGGGGCCTGCGAACCATTGTCTATACCCAGTCGCGGAAGATGACCGAACTCATCAACATGTGGACGGCGCCAAAACTGGGTGAACTCGCAACAAAACTCAGTGCATACCGCGCGGGATTCTTGCCGGAAGAGCGTCGTGAAATAGAAAAAATGCTCTTTTCCGGGCAGCTGCTCGGCGTAATTTCCACCTCCGCCCTGGAACTGGGGATCGATATCGGCGACCTGGATCTTTGCATCCTGGTCGGATATCCGGGTTCGATCATGGCCACCCGGCAACGAGGCGGCAGGGTTGGCAGGGGGCGGAAAAGCTCCGCCACAATTCTCATCGGCCAGGAAGATGCCCTGGATCAACACTTCATGAAACAGCCCGAGGATTTTTTCCGAAGGTCGCCGGAATCGGCTGTACTCAATCCGTACAACACTTCAATCATGGATCAGCACCTGCATTGTTGCGGCGCCGAGCTGCCGCTATCCGCCTCGGAAAAACTCCTGGAAATCTCTTTAATAGGGGAAAGAGTTGCGGCACTTTCCCTGTCCGGCGCGCTCCTGCAGACTGCCTCGGGCGACAGGTGGGTGTCGGCGCGAAAATATCCAGAGCGGCATGTCAGCCTCCGGGGGGGCGGCGGACAAATGGCCATAATCGACAAGGAACGCGGTGAAATAATCGGCGAGATCGACACTGTCCGCGGACTGAAAGAATGTCATCCCGGCGCGGTGTACCTGCACAGGTCGAACATCTGGGTAGTCGATCAATTTGACCTCCAGGCGGGTGAAATCCTGGTTCGTCGCGAGACTCCCAGTTACTTCACCAGGCCCACGACCGAAAAGAGAACTGAGATACTGGAGGTCTTGGCCACGAAAAGCAGCTACGGAGCCCGGGTTTCCTTCGGCAGGGTGAAAGTCACCGAAAAAGTTACAGGGTATCAAAAACGCAACAATCATACCCAGAAACTGGTCACTACGGTTGCCCTTGATCTTCCCGAGCAAACCATCGAAAGCGAAGGTCTGTGGCTCGATATTCCACCGCCACTGGTCGCCCTCTTCGAACAGGAAAAATATCACTTCATGGGGGCGATCCACGCCCTGGAACATGCGATGATAGCGCTCTTTCCGTTGCTGGTGCTTTGCGACAGAAACGATATCGGCGGCATCTCCTGTCCCTTCCATGAGCAAACGGAAAAGGCCTCGATCTTTATCTATGACGGCTATCCGGGCGGAGTCGGCTTGACCAGAGAGGCGTTCGGAAAAATCGATATTCTCCTGCAGGAAGCCCGGCAGACCATCGCATCATGCGGCTGTACTACCGGCTGTCCGTCATGCGTGCATTCGCCGAAATGCGGTTCGGGGAACAGGCCCATCGACAAACAGGCCTGTCTTCATCTGCTGGAGAAAATTCTGCAGGGAGATCCGGAAATCGCCGGACAACAGAAACCGCTGCCGGGCAAGCATATTGCGGCAAAGACGTTACCCTTAGCCAAAGACAGCACTGAGGACCAACAGCCTATGGGTCTCGACATCCTGCCGGCTAAATTCGGGGTGTTCGACCTTGAAACCATTCGTTCGGCGGATGAGGTAGGGGGGTGGAATCAGGCGCACAAAATGGGTATATCGGTGGCGGTGGTGTTCGATTCGGAATTAAACGACTACGTGACCTACCTGGAACATGAAATCGACCAGCTTGTCAACCACTTGAGCAGCTTTAACCTGATCGTCGGCTTTAACAACAAACGGTTCGACAACAGGGTGTTGTCCGCCTATACCAGTGCCGATCTCAATCAACTTCCATCCCTTGATCTCCTGGAGGAAGTCCATAAATATCTTGGGTACAGGCTGAGCCTTGACAGTCTTGCGGAGCACACCCTCGGGGCCAAAAAAACAGCCGATGGCCTGCAGGCCCTGAAGTGGTACAAAGAGGGACGGTTGGATCTCATCCAGCATTACTGTCGAAAGGATGTGGAAATCACCCGCAACCTGCTTTATCACGGCTTAGAGCAGGGCTATTTTCTCTTTACCAATAAAGCCAAACAAAAAGTGCGTCTTCCCCTTACGCTGGAAAAGACCATTTGCGGCATCCTCAATCAGGGCCAAAGCAGGGGGCTGTAAATCCAACCTGTCGTGCCGCTGCCGTGGCGCACCTGGGTCCATTTGCCCTTGGTGGTGAGTACAGTCACAACTACCCCGCGCTCAACATCCGCAACGACGGGGCTTTCGGTCGATGGTTCATTGCGCATATTTATGCTGGTATCTGAATTCGCTATCGCGGTATCGCATTTTTTTACGACACTCTTGTGTATCCATCCGGAATCATTTTCAAAATCTGCAACCTGATACCATTCTCCGACTTTATTCAATACCTTAAGAGGATACCCCTGGAAGAGTTCCATCGACGACGGATAATTTGCTCCCGCACCGGTCCTGACATTGGCATTGTCGCTGGTGACCGTTAAGTAATCGGCGGCACTTGCAGAAGTGGAAAGGAGGAGACCGAACAATCCAGCCACAAATAATTTATGGAGTTGTAGTTTCATATGTTCAGATAACTTTGTTTTTTTGTTTTTGTTTTTTATTCAGGTTAATGAACATGTTACGCTTCATTTCCCGTGCCGGCCTCTTTTGTATAGCACTAAAAGCCGCGCAAGTCAAACAGCATATCCCCCGGCAGGCGATGCGGGAGAAAAGGAGAGCTGTGATTTTTCATGGTCCATTTCGGCTACTGCCCCGAGAGGCCAGGTAAGATTATGTGAACAATGCCCCGATGGAAAATTCCCCCAGATGGGGATCGACCGGCGACCGCAGAGTTCCACCGCCCTGGTCCATATCTTTTCCAGATAGCGGGTGTTACCCTCACCCTGAGGACAATTGGCAATTGAGAAATCACCGAGGATAAGACCGGCGATGTTGTCAAGCTTACCGGCCAGTTTCAATTGGGTCAGCATGCGATCGATCCGGTACGCCGGCTCATTGATATCTTCGAGGAAAATTATTTTGTTATCCCAACAGAAATCATAACCGGTTCCGAGCAGGGAAAGCAGACTGGCAAGATTGCCGCCGACTAAGGGTGCAGTTACTTTCGGTCCCTTCCTCAGAATCTTTATGTCACCGGCCTGTATGGCCTGCGACCATTTGCCGGTGAGGCAATGGCTGAGACGTTCCAGGGCCATCCGGCTGGCATCGCCAAGTGAGGCTGCAACTGGACCGTGCAGGGAAACAAGGCCGGTTTTTGCATAAAGATAGTTCTGCAAAATGGTGATGTCGGAAAATCCGACGATCAGTTTTGGCTTGCCGGCGACGAGCGAAAGATCTATTTTATCGATCATTCGAATGCAGCCATACCCTCCCCGCAGAGCGATAAGCGCCTTTATATCCGGATCCCGTAACAACCGGTTAAATTCGTCTCCGCGATTTTCATCGGTGTCGGCGAGGTATTCTGCCCCGGGCCAGAACTGCCCGGGGAATTTCACTGCAAATCCCATTTCCCGAAGTATTCCGACGCCGCGGGTCAAACGAGTAGAGTCGTCCAATCGGCCGGCCGGAGCGAAGATGCCAAGAGTATCGCCTTTTTTCAGCGGGGGCGGGTAAAGAGGATTTATCATCGCTGTACTAACTTCCGGTAAATGATCGCCAGGCCATTCAAGGTAAGGAGAGGATCGAGCACATCGATGGTTGTGGCAAAAGGGGCAATCAAACCGGCCATGCCGCCGGTGGCTACAACCCGAAACGGTTCGTCTGCCCTTTCAACCATTTCTTTTTTGATCCCATGCACCAGACCGTCGATCATTGCGCCATAGCCGTAGAGAATGCCGCTCTTCATCGCCTGAACCGTTGACTTGCCGATTATGTTGGCGGGTGCTTCCGAGACATCGATATGAGGAAGCTTGGCTGTCCGGTTGGCCAGGGCTTCCAGGGAAATAGCAATACCCGGCAGGATGGTGCCGCCAAGATATTCACATTTTTCGGTGAGGCAGTCAAAGGTTATGGCTGTGCCGAAATCAATGACAACCTGCTTGCATTGCGCGGTGTCCCAGGCTGCGATGGAATTGACCAGACGGTCGGCGCCCACCTCCTGCGGGTTGTCAAGTTTTACCCGGATAAGACCAGCCAGACGATCCACCGCAACGACGATAATATCGTCTTCCAGAAAGGCGGAAAAATGCTTCCGGCAGCAGGAAACCCAAGCTGTTTCCAGGGTGGGAACAACACTGGCGATTATAATTCCCCGGATTTTTTCCTTCTGTATCCCGACCATAGTAAACAAAGTATGGTAGCGAATCGCCAGCTCGTCGACGGTGCTTTTGGCATCGGACTTCAAGCGCCACTGGCCGATCAACACGTCGTTTTCGTACATCCCCGTCACCGTATGGGAATTGCCAACGTCAACCACTAGAAACATAGTGCACCTATTGGAGTATTTGCTGATTTTTTATGGTATTCATCTTGAATTGCCAAACTGGAGATTATAATAGATGAGAAAAAGATATGCATGCAAAACACGTTCATGATGGCTGTCGCAGGTATCAATATAATGATGAAAGGTCGGAGATCGCTGCTGCCTGTCGATTAAGGTCACTGTAAACAACACCTCATCCATGGTGAAACCACTTTGAATACCCTCATTTTAGTAACAACCACTTTTGCCCATAAAGAAGATGCCGAACGGATTGCCGAGTTGCTGCTGGACCGCAATCTGATCGCCTGCGCCCAAATTTCAGGCCCTATCACCAGTGTCTACCGGTGGCGCGAAAAGGTCACCTCCGCCTCTGAGTACATCTTGAGCCTGAAAACCACCCGGCAGAGGTTTCAAATCCTGCAGGAAATCCTCACCCAGGAGCATCCCTATGAACTCCCTGAAATCATAGGACAGGAGATTTCTCATGTGAGTCCCGCCTATTACGACTGGGTGTGCGGGGAAGTGCAATGAACGGCAACGACGCTCCGGCGAAGGGCTACCGGAGACGAAAAAGCGGGGAATACCTTTGTCACTGCTGCCGGCAGCCCCAGCAATTCTGCTGGAGTTGCCCGTGCGGTTTCATGATCTGCAAAAAATGCTTTGAGGAAAATAAGTGGGGAATCAGTAACGGCCCCACCTGGATCTGTCCGGATTGCGAACGGATAAGAATGATGTAGTCAACACTGTTGCGTCTTCCCCCGAAATGCAATACTATGCCGTGTCATCACTCCTTCCTACACTTCGACGGGTCTCCTTAATATGAATGTATCTACAACGAGTTACGATGAAAGTAAGATAAAAACTTTAAGCTCTCTCGACCATATCCGAAAACGTCCGGGAATGTACATCGGTCGCTTGGGAGATGGATCAAACCATGATGACGGCATCTATATTCTGCTGAAAGAAGTTGTCGACAATGCCATCGACGAGTTCATCATGGGGGCCGGGAAAAGGGTCAACATCACCATAAGTCCTACCGGATATGTAACGGTCAGGGACTTCGGCCGGGGCATCCCCCTCGGCAAGGTAGTCGACTGTGTTTCAACCATCAACACAGGGGCAAAATACAACACCGATGTCTTTCAGTTTTCCGTCGGTCTCAATGGCGTGGGGACCAAGGCAGTTAATGCATTGTCTGAACTTTTTATCGTAACATCCTATCGTGAAGGGAAATATGTCTCGGCAAGATTTACCGATGGCAGGCTTATCGATCAGGAGGAAGGAGAGGCCGAAGAAAAAAACGGCACCTGCATTGAATTCCTGCCGTCAAAAGCAATGTTTCCCGAGTTTACCTTCGACCCATTGTTTGTCGAGAAACGGCTTTGGCGCTACGCCTACCTGAACGCCGGTCTGAAAATCCACTTCGATAAAAAGGTTTTCTATTCCGCCAACGGGTTGCTGGACCTGCTCAACAAGGAACTGGACGGCGCCGAGCTTTATCCGCCGATCTACTACCATGACGCGACGCTGGAATTTTCCTTTTCGCATACCGATACGTTCAGCGACTGCTACTTCACCTTTGTCAACGGCACCTATACCAGTGAAGGAGGCACCCATCTTTCCGCCTTCCGCGAAGGTATCCTGAAGGGCATCAACGAGTTTTCCGGCAAAAAGTTTATCAACACCGACGTGCGCGACGGGATAGTCGGCACTCTCGCCATAAAGATAAAGGATCCGGTCTTCGAGTCGCAGACCAAAAACAAACTGGGCAACACCGAGGTTCGGTCATGGATTGCCGGCAAGGTCCGGGATGCCGTCTCCAGCGCGCTGTACAAGGACACGGAATCCGCGCAAAGGCTGATCGAGAAGATCCTCAGGAATGAAAACGTCAGAAAGGAATTGCAAAGCGTCAGATCGGAAGCCAGGGCCAACGCCAAAAAGGTCGCTCTGAAGATCGATCAGCTCAAAGACTGCAAATATCATCCGTCGAAGACCAAAGCGACGGAGCAGGGCAGAGAGAGCATGGTTTTTATCACCGAGGGACAATCGGCAGCCGGCTCGATAGTATCATCGAGGGACCCCATGACCCAGGCGGTTTTTTCGCTGAAGGGAAAACCGATGAATGTCTACGGTCAGAAAATGGCGATGCTCTATAAGAATGAAGAGCTCTACGCCCTGATGCGGGCGCTCAATATCGAGGAGTCCATCTCCGACATCAGGTACGACAAGGTAATCCTGGCAACGGATGCAGATGTCGACGGCCTGCACATACGCAACCTGCTGCTCACCTTTTTCCTCCACTATTTTGAGCCGCTGGTCAAACTGGGATATGTCTATGTCCTGGAGACCCCCATCTTCAGAGTTCGCAATAAACAGGAAACGATATACTGCTACTCCGAACAGGAGAAACAGGACGCAACCAAAAAACTGCAGGGCAGGGGAAGCAAGAACACCACCGTGGAAACCACGCGATTCAAAGGACTGGGAGAGATTTCCCCGAAAGAATTCAAACAGTTTATCGGCCCCGATATTCGAATCAAAAGCGTGACCCTCGATTCCTTGAGTGAAGTGAACAAGGTCCTCTCGTTCTATATGGGCAAGAACACGCCGATGAGACGGAAATATATTATGGAGCATCTGGTCGTACCCCTTTAAGCTCCCGGACATCGCTTCAGACTTTCACCGGAAAACGGCAGAGCAAAGCCCCATTCGCAGCTATTTTATTCATTCACAGAGACATATGGAACCGCATCCAGGCAAGCTTCATCAGCTATTTGACAAGAACTTTCTCGATTACACCTCGTATGTCATCCGCGAACGAGCCATCCCTTCACTTGAGGACGGATTGAAACCCGTGCAGCGGCGCCTGCTCCAGACGCTTTTCAATATGGAGGATGGCCGCTTTCACAAGGTCGCCAATGTGGTGGGGGAGACCATGAAATTGCACCCCCATGGCGATCAATCGATTTTTGCCGCACTGGTCAATCTGAGCAATAAACAATATCTGATTGAGCAACAGGGCAATTTCGGCAACATCTACACCGGTGACCGAGCCTCAGCGGCAAGATATATTGAGTGTCGACTCTCCCCCTTGGGCAAAGAGGTTTTGTTCAATAAAGACCTCACCGAATTTATCGAATCGTATGACGGGAGGATGCTTGAGCCGGTTACGCTTCCGGCAAAAATTCCACTGCTGTTACTGCTGGGGGCGGAAGGCATCGCCGTCGGCATGGCCACCAAAATTCTTCCCCATAATTTTTGCGAATTGCTTGAAGCGCAAAAGAATATACTGCGCGGTGAAGAGTTCACCCTGTATCCCGATTTCCAACAAAAGGCCCTTATCGATGTCAGCAATTATGAAGACGGCAACGGCAAGATCAGATGCCGCGCAAGGATCGAAGAGTCCAACGAAAAGACCATAATAATAAAAGAAATTCCCTATTCGACAACCACCCAGTCCTTGACCGATTCCATAGAAAAAGCGGCAAGGGCGGGAAAGATCAAGATTGTCTCGATCAACGATTATACCGCAGAAAATATTGAGATAGAGATCAAACTGGCGAGAGGCATCTACGCCAAGGATACTATCGAAGCCCTCTATGCCTTCACCGACTGCGAGGTTTCAATCATCCCGAACCTCACGCTGATAAACGGAAAGACCCCGCAAACCTCAACGGTGAGCGAGGTTTTACATCAGAACACGGCCAAGTTGCAGGATGATCTCCAGAAAGAACTTCACATTGAACAGGGCCGGCTTGAAGAAAAACTCCACGCCAAGATCCTTGAGCAGATTTTCATCGAAGAGCGGCTGTATAAAAATATTGAGGAGGAGACAAGCTACCAGGCCGTTATAAAATCAGTCGAACGGTCCCTCGCGGCCTATCGCGAACAGCTCATCCGGCCAGCAACCAAGGAGGATATTGAGCGGCTCCTAGAGATCAGAATCAAACGCATTTCCCGTCACGATATCAACAAACAGCTGCAGGAAATCAAAGAGATACGGAAAAGAATGAAGGAAATCACCAAATCCTTGCTGGATATGGTCGGTTTTACGATATCATTTCTCGATGATCTCCTGAAAAAATACGGCCATCTCTACCCCCGCCAAACCGAAATCACCAGTTTTTCCGAGGTCAGCATACGAACAGTCGCTCTTTCCAATCTGGTTGTCGGCTACAACCGGAAATCCGGGTTTATGGGGCAACAGATCAAGGAGGAGGACCCCAAGGAAGACATGAGCGTAACCTGCTCAGAGTACGATAAATTGCTCCTGATTTTCAGCGACGGGCTCTACAAAATCATTCCGGCGGTGGAGAAACTCTACGTGGGCCCCGACCTTCAGTGGTTCGGTATTGTCGAAAAAGACATCATCTTCAATATCATTTACCGGGACGGCGCAGAAAATTACGCTTACCTCAAACGGTTTACAACACCCAGCTTTATTCTTGAAAAGGAATATCGTTTATTTCCGGAACATAAGAGATCGAAAATCTTACACCTGGACTTCGGGGAAAATAAATATGTGAAAATCGGCCTGGTGCCATCCTCCAGGGCCCGAGCCAACAGCATGGAAGTTTCCTTTGATGATTTCCTGATCAAAAACGTTGCCGCAAAAGGAAAAAGACTTTCCAATCGGGTGGTAAGGAAAATTGCGCCATCGTCGGGCGTCAACCCGGAAGCTGCAAAACAAACACTCCCCTTATTGCCGGGTTTCGACCAACAGAAAAAGGACAGGGAAGAGAACTAAGAAATTTCGTCGATTTTTCCCTTGAGCGAATGTTGCCCGGCATGAACTATTTCGACCTTGACCATATCCCCGGGCATACACCCGGCGCAGTCTGAAAAATGGACGATGTGGTTGGTGTCGGTACGGCCCTTTGCCACATTGTCGTTGCACTCTTCGATCATTACCGATTTAACGGAACCAATATACTCACTGTTGCGCAGAAGACTTATTTCGTCTTGTCTTTTTTGAAAGAGAGCAAGCCGCTCAGACTTAATCTCCTCGTCAACCTTCCCGACAAGCTGACTTGCCCTGGTTCCTGGACGATCCGAGTACTTGAAGGAAAAGGAGCCGTGAAAACGAACCTCTTCAAGCAGATTCATGGTTCCTTGAAAATCTTCATCACTCTCGCCGGGGAATCCCACAATAACATCGGTAGTCAGGGCAATACCAGGAAGATACTCATGGAGTTTCTTAACTTTTTCGAGGTATTGGCCAACCGTATATTTCCGGTTCATCGCTTTGAGGATCCGATCGGAACCGGATTGCACCGGAAGGTGGAACTGGGGGCAAAGTTTTTTCACATCGCGAAAAGACCTCATAAGGGCGTCGGTGAGATCTTTGGGATTGGAAGTAGTGAAACGTAAACGGGCCAATCCATCAACATTTGAAACATCCCTGAGAAGGTCGGAAAAGGTATATGGATCCCCGGCAGCAGTAACCGCATTGGTCTTTCCATAACTATTCACATTCTGCCCAAGCAACGTTACTTCCTTGACACCGGCTTTCACCAATATCTGAACTTCTTCGAGTATGTCCTTCACATTTCGTGATATTTCCCGTCCACGCGTGTAGGGTACGACACAATAGGTACAATAATTGTTGCACCCTTGCATGATGGTGACAAATTTACTGTACTGAAAGGGGGAGGTAGTTTGCGCGCCGCTCTCACTCCTGGTATTGCTCGGCAAGGAAGGCAGAAAACTTGGGATATCATAATCATCCCACAGAGTTGTAATAACCCGACTGCCTTCATTATCGAGATTTTCGAGAAGCGGCCCAAGATTGTAAATATTTTGGGTGCCGATCACCAGGTCGACATGGGGCATCCTTTCGATAAGACGGACTCCTTCCTGTTGGGCGACACAGCCGGCCACACATATTTTCATTGTCGGCCGGCTCAGCTTTGTTTTGCGAAGATATCCCAAAAGACTCAAAACCTTCTGCTCTGCCTTGGCACGGATCGAACAGGTATTGAGGATCACCAGATCCGCCTCTTTCATATCCATGCCTTCAATATATCCGTACCGCGAAAGAGACTGGGCCATGATCTCCGAATCTCTTTCGTTCATCTGGCAACCAAACGTTTTAATGTAAAAAATCTTTTCGTTCATGCTCATTCCTGCCTTGTATCTGCCGCTCCTGAAAGTGACCCGGCGATTTGTCCCAATAGATCGAAAAGTTCACCGGCCATGGCTGCAGGGTATCTCACAACAACCAATCCGGCGGAACAATCATGGCTCGAAAGAAGAGCAAGATTATCATAGCCCTCAAGGATAAATTTCAAGTAGTGGAATCTCCGGGAAGAAATCCGTAAATATATTTCGTTCAATTTCCTCTCGGTCATCACCTACACCGCAAGAGTTGAATCAATTTCGAGCATTGTGTCCGAATGAGCGGCGAGAAGGGGCAAAATCACTTCCCGCAGAAACTCCTCCGTCTGTTCTTTCGCCCTGCCGGTAAACTTGGAGTAATCGCTGATCATGGCCTTGAGTTCTTCGGAAGAGAAGGGGATACGGGTATCGCCGGCAAGACGATCCAGCAGATCGTTTTCCAGCCCTTCTTCTTTCACTTTTTTCCCGGCAGCAAGCGAGTGCTCTTTAATAATCTCGTGCATTTCCTGCCGGCTTTCACCTTTTTCGACCGCTTCCATAAGGATTTTTTCGGTGGCCATAAACGGCAGTTCAGACATGATGTGTTTGTTTATCTGGGCCGGAAATACAACCATATCTGATGATATGTTAATGAATAACTTCAAAATTGCATCGGTCAGCAGGAAACATTGCGGAATATCCATCCTTCTCACCGCCGAGTCGTCCAGCGTCCGCTCAAACCATTGATTGCTGTAGGTGGCAGCAAAATTCTGGGGTAAATTCATCAACTTTCTTGCAAGTCCGGTAAGCCTTTCCGATCTCATCGGATTTCTTTTATAGGCCATGGCCGATGAGCCTGTCTGATTTTTCTCAAATGGTTCTTCCTGTACCTTGAGATTTGAGAGCAAACGCAAATCTACCGCGAATTTGTGGGCCGTTGCGCCAATTCCGGCGAGAGTCTCCGCTAGTTTCATATCGAGCTTTCGCGTATAAGTCTGCCCAGTTACGTGGAATGTGGTATTAAAACCAAGCTTTTCCGCAACACGTTGATCCATCTTGCGAACTTTTTCGTGATCGCCCTTGAACAATTCCAGGAAAGTTGCCTGGGTGCCGACCGTTCCTTTTGCACCCCTGGCCTTGACCTGTCGCAAATAACTGTCGATATACTCAAGATCCATTACCAGATCTTGCAGATACAGCGTATTTCGTTTGCCGACCGTAGTCGGCTGGGCAGGCTGGTAGTGGGTAAATCCGAGGGTAGCAAGCGATTTATATTTTTCACAGAAAGATGCCAGATTTTTGATGACCTGGAGCAGGGAAGCCCGCACCAGATGCATCGCCTTTTTTTGAATAATAAGATCGGAATTGCATACGACAAACTGGGAGGTTGCTCCAAGGTGAATAATACCTGCCGCCTTAGGACACCTGAGCCCAAACTCAAAAACATGAGCCATGACATCGTGCCGGATCTCTTTTTCTTTACTCGCTGCAACCTCATAATCGATATTCTCGACATTGGCGCGCATCTCGTTCAACATTTCTTCGGTGACGATATCGGTTAATCCGAGTTCATGTTGTGCTTCGGCAAGCGCCAGCCAGCATTTTCGCCACAGGGTAAACTTGGTTTTTTCCGAAAAAAGCTGTTGCATCTCAAGGCTCGTATAGCGACTGACGAGTGGCTCCTGATAAATATCACGCGACATAAGGACTCCGTTCAACTTTAAATATAAGTTGTTATCTACTTATTATTTGGTGGTTATTAAATACAGCATTGCGCCTCAATCAGTCCATCCATGGCAACGAAAGCCGTATCTATAGCATTTTTGCCAAAAGAAATAAACCCAAGATGGTTCGAACTCTCCGATAATCCCTGCCAGATCCGCGCTTATAGCAATGTCGCATAATGTATATTATGTATACATAGATTTAAATCGTTCAATATCAATATGTTATCGATAGCTATTCTTCTTGTGCGATTCCGGGATTATTGAATTTTGCGAAAAGCCTCTGGCCAGCTGCGGTTTTTTACAAATCAATTACCCTGACCTGCCAACTCACATTCCCGCGAAACCGGTTAATGGTCGGCACGTACAGCATGCTTCGTTCCGGATCTTTCTGTACATCGACAATCCGGTTCCCCAGACTGAAACCTATTCCTTGCAGATTTGCATATGTTCCCCGGATTGTCAGATGCAAATGCTCAGATCCTTTTCCAACCGTCCTCGAGTCGACTATTCGGGCTGAATTGTCATGAAATACCGGCTGCAGATTCCCTGGCCCAAAAGGCTCCAGCAGTTTAAAAAAAGACATATTCTCATCCGTCATGAGCTGTTCAACCGAACATTCGACATCAAAACGCCGCTTCTTCGTTTGCGGTCGTTGCTGCCAACATTCCCTGGCAACTACCGCAAATGCGGCCTCAAACCCCGACATATTCTCCTTGCTTACCGACAAACCCGCGGCCATTTCGTGTCCGCCGAATCGGTCGATCCATTTCGAACACCTGCTTATCATCGCGAGAATATTCATACCCTCAATCGATCTCGCGGATCCTACATAGATCTCTAAACCGTTCGCCATGTTTTTTTCCGCAAAAACCATGGCGGGCACTCCGTACATTTCCACGAGCCTGGACGCAACAATTCCGGCAACTCCTTGGTGTAACTCTCCTTTTGCTATAACACATCTGTTCTCTTCAACTTGGGAGCTAGAAATCGCATTTAAAGCTGTTTCTAGGTTATCGGCGCTGATCCTTCGCCGTTGTTCATTGAGTTCGGTCAGCTTATGGGCGAGAACCTTGGCTCGCTTGCGATTTTTTTCGATGAGAATATTCACCACGAGGTCGCTCTCCCCCAGCCTCCCGGCAGCATTCATTTTGGGGCCGATAAGATACCCGATATCCTCGGAAGTAATATCGCCCCCGCCAATATCGCACGAGGCAAGCAGTTCCTGAAGACCTGGAAATGGGGTGCTGGCAAGAGCCTCAAGTCCGGCTCTCACCAGAATTCTGTTTGTTGCCGTCAGATCAACCACGTCGGCAATTGTGCCAAGGGCCACGAGGGCAAGATAGTTCTTGAGATTCACCTGCCCCGGTGACGTGCCAGAATCTCTCCGGGTTGCGTGCTCCGCCCGGATTCCCGCGGCCAGATAGAATGCAACGCCCACACCTGCCAGCTGCTCTTTATGAAAACCGCAGGAAGGCTGAGATGGATTGAGAATCAGGCAGTTAGGTATGCCATCCTCAGGGAGGTTGTGATGGTCGGTTACGATAACCGCCCCCCCCATCCTTTTGATTTTTTCGATCTGGGTCGCGTTCGAGATTCCGCAATCGACCGTAATAAGCAGAAAATTATCGGCCAGAATCGAGCCCTTGCGAGCCATAAACCAATCGATATTCAGACCATACCCTTCCGTCATTCTATTGGGGATGTGCCACACAACTTCCACCCCGAATTCACTGAAAAAATTCACCAAAAGGGCTGTCCCCGTGGTGCCGTCCACATCATAATCGCCCCATATCACAATCTGTTTTGAGGATGTCATATATTGAAGAACAAGCCGAACGGCCTCGGCGAGATTTTTCATGGCGCCGGGTTGCGGGAGATCCGAGAGATGCGGAAAGAGGAATTTCCGTACCGTTTCTTCACCTTCCACCCCACGTTCACGCAACAACTCCTTGAACATTGGTGGAATTTGAATACATTGCCTGGCGCTATTGTCACCCTTCTGCGGCTCCATCAGGATCCCCCGTTCTGTTGTTTTTCGAGCCAATTGCCCACCGCGCCGATAATCTCTTCCCGGGCCTTTGCCTCATGCCATTTCAGTCTCTCCATCGTTTTGAACCACGTGTATTGTCTTTTCGCATATCGCCTCGTATCCCTGGCAAGAAGCTCGGCCATCTCCTGCCAGGAGTACTCCTGGTCAATGTATCCTGTCATGTGACGATAGCCGATGGCGCCAAAAGATTTCAGCTTTCTCCCGTAGCCCATTTCCAGAAGTTTTCTCACCTCTCCCTCAAGACCGCTTTCGAGCATCATCTGACAACGCCGATTAATACGGTCATAGAGTTCGCCGCGGTCGCATGTTAAACCTATTTCTAAGGTATTGGAAAAGAGAGATGGCGGAGCCTGGGATTTATGACTTCTCAGATGTTCCGACCAGGGAACTCCCGATGTGTAATAAACCTCCAGTGCCCGCAGCAATCTTTGGCTGTCGTTCTTGTGTATTCTTTCCGCAGAAAGACAATCAACTGCGGCCAATTCCTCATGTAATTTCGAACATCCTTCCGTTTGTAGGCGCATTCGTAGTTCAGCTCGTATTTTTTCATCAACCGGAGCACCGGGAAAGATACCTGCGAAAAGTGTCCGCAGATAGAGGCCCGTGCCGCCGGTCAAAAGGGGCAGCCTGCCGCGGGAGCGGATGTTGCGGATAGCCTGGGATGCATCGCTTGCGAACCTGGCTGCATCATAATCTTGATCGGGATCGATAATATCGATCAAATGGTGGGGTATTTCATTCCGCTCCCGCAAGGATGCTTTCGCAGTCCCGATATCCATATGCCTGTAGACCTGCATGGAATCGACACTGATAATTTCGCAATTGTATTGCCTGGCAATACGCAGGGAGAGATCCGTCTTGCCGATGGCCGTCGGCCCGACCACCACGAGAAGAGGTTCGCTGAAAATATCGCTGGCTGTCACGGGACCTCGTCAAACAACAGAAAGGGGGCTATTGAAGCAGCACGTTTTGTGCCTACACCCTGGATTTTCGTCAAATCGTCAACGCGTTTAAATGGACCAAAGTGTTCCCGGTGATAAATAAGCGACTCAGCCAAGGCTGGTCCGATTCCTTTCACCGTCATCAGCAGCTCTTTGTCGGCACTGTTAATTGGTATGGACTGAAAGAAAAATGGCGCATGCCTGGCAGGAACCACAGAAGAAGATCCTTTGCTATCAATCATTTTCTTATATTCGACCACAAGCTGTCCGGGCGAAATGGAGCTGAGATGTGCGCTTTTCACCACGGATGATCCGGAAAACGAGGGAAGCCAAGGCGACACCAGTTCCCAGGACAAATAGAGGAATGCAATAACCAGCACAAGGTGCAATCGCCCGTCACGCGCTCTTGTTTGCTTTGCTTCAGTCAAAGTTACGTTTTTTTGTTCAAAGTCTGCTGCGTCAAAAAATATCCACAAAGGGGAGCTACAATCCAAATTTGCGATGGCTGAAATCTATACGCTCACATTAAAATTGCAACGTATTTACCCCGTCCCATGACAATCCCGGCGATTTTCGTTGTTTTGCGGCAAATGAAGAGTTATATACCTTGTTCCTGGTTATTGTTCCTTTCTCCGCAGCAAAAAATCGCATGGATAACACCCAATTTTTCAATATCGTACTGGTAGAACCCGAGATCCCGCCCAACACCGGTTCGATCGCAAGGCTTTGCGGAGCGACAAACTCGGTTTTGCATCTCGTGCATCCCTTGGGTTTTTCCACCGATGACAAGCACCTGATCAGGGCCGGACTGGATTACTGGCAATTCGTCAAAATTCATCACTGGCCAAGCCTCGATGCATTTCTGCAGGCGCAGAATGAACTGCAACTCTTCTTTTTCACTACAAAGGTTGATAAAAAGTATACCTCGGCACGATTCACCCCCGGTTGCTGCCTTATTTTTGGTAAAGAAACAAAGGGCTTGCCGAAAGATGTTCTGCGGCTGTATCAAGACAGATGCTATACACTGCCCATGCAAAACCCGAATATCAGAAGTTTGAACCTTGCTATGACCGCGGGGATAGTCTTATATGAGGCTTTGCGGCAATGTACAACAGAGTAACCCCCACTCACAGTGGGAACAGGCAATAGATCGTCGTTATTCACATCGTTTCCATTTTTAACATTCATTACAGGAGAAGAAATCAATGGCTGACCGTGTATTCAATTTCAGTCCCGGACCGGCAACACTCCCCTACGAAGTATTGCTGAAAACCGGGAAAGATGTCGTCAATTTTCAGGAAACAGGAATCAGTCTCATAGAAATGAGTCACCGTTCCAAAGAATTTATTGCCGTCGCCGACGAGACCGAAGCCAATCTCCGCGAACTGATGAACATTCCTGCCAACTACAAGGTATTGTTTCTCCAGGGCGGGGCCTCGACTCAATTCTTCATGATTCCCCTGAACTTATTGGGACCCGGCAAAAAGGCCTCATATCTCAATACCGGGACCTGGTCAAAAAAAGCCATCAAGGAGGCAAAACTCTTCGGCGAAGTCGAGGTTCCCTTTTCCAGTGAGGAAACCGGCTTCAAAAGGGTGCCGCAACCGGGAGAATACACGGTTGCCGAAAACTCCGAATACTTATACTACGTATCCAACAACACCATCTACGGCACCCAGTTCCCGCAAATGCCCGTAACGAAAAAGATGCTGGTAAGTGACATGAGTTCCGACATCCTTTCCCGTCCGGTCGATGTTGCCAAGCATGGACTTATCTTCGCCGGAGCACAAAAAAACCTGGGACCGGCCGGCGTCACCATTGTCATTATACGAGAAGATCTTCTGACCAGGACACCCGCCAACACCCCGACCATGCTTGCCTACAAGACCCACGCCGACAAGGGATCGATGTTCAACACCCCGCCATGTTTTGCAATCTACGTGGTCGGCGAAGTCCTGAAGTGGCTCAAAAAGCTCGGCGGCGTCACCGTCATTGAAAAAATGAATATTGAGAAGGCAAATATTCTCTATAATGCGATCGACGCAGGCGATTATTACCGAGGCCATGCCGAAAAAGGATCCCGGTCATTGATGAACATCCCCTTTACTCTTCCTACCAAGGAACTCGAGGCAAAATTCATCGCCGAGGCAACGGCACGAGGCCTGAACGGTCTCAAGGGCCATCGCTCGGTCGGCGGATGCCGGGCATCGATTTATAACGCGTTCCCCAAGGAAGGCGTGGTTAAACTGGTTGAATTCATGAAGGAATTTGAGGCGAAAAACCCGATAGCCTGATGCAGTATGTAGGTAATGTCATCCGACCGCCCAGCGAGGCCGATGCGGTAATCCTCCAGGTGACGGTCGGATGTAGACAGGGATGCTCTTCTACAATTACTACAAAATGCAATGAGTGGAACAATTCCACTTGTTCCCGAATACAGGAGAGCGTTGTGAGCAGCACGGAAAAAATCGATTTGAAAAATCTCACCCAGGCAGGATTGATCGCCTACGTAGAAAGTCTCGGCCAGCCGGCCTTTCGCGGTAGACAGATTATGGGATGGATGTATCGTCCCGGAATCACTGAATTCTCACAGATGACCGATCTGGCAAAGGTTTTCAGGAATATCCTGGAGGAAAACGCCTTCATTTCCCGTTTCACCGATCCGCTCATCCTGAAATCGGATGACGGCTGCGTCAAGTTTGGCTTTCGGCTTACGGACGGCAACCTCATCGAATCCGTTCTCATCCCGGAACCGGACAGAAACACCTTATGCATCTCCTCCCAGGTGGGCTGCGCCATGGGATGTTCCTTCTGTCTCACCGGGACAATGGGGTTTAAAAGAAATCTTACCCCCGCCGAAATCGTCAACCAGATCTGCGGCGCAAGAGACTACCTCCTCGCCCAGCCCAAAGAGCAGCTTTTAGGTCCGGACCGGGTAACCAATGTAGTGTATATGGGCATGGGCGAACCACTCAACAATCTGGAAAACGTTCTGGCCTCGCTTTCGATAATCACCGAACAGAAGGGACTCGACCTTACCAGCCGGAGAATTACGGTATCAACCTGCGGCATAGTGCCGAAGATGCGGGAACTGGGTGAAAAATCGGCGGTTAACCTTGCCATTTCCCTGCATGCCGTTGACGACGAAACACGCCGCAGGCTCATGCCGATCAACGACCGTTACTCAATCGACGATCTGCTGGCAGCCTGCCGTGACTTCCCCATGCCGAAAAGAAAAAGGATAATGTTTGAGTACATCCTGCTGAAAGGCATCAACGATTCCGATCGGGAGGCCAGGGAACTTGCCCGGAAATTAAAGGACATCCCCTGCAAGATCAATCTCCTGCCCTACAACGAATCGCCTGGCCTTCCCTATCGGAGCCCCGGCATGGAACGGCTTCTGGCGTTCCAGAAAATCCTGCTGGATGCGCACTACACCGTGTTTATCAGAAACAGCCGCGGATCGGATATCTCAGCCGCATGCGGCCAGCTTGCCACCCAAAACAAACAAACCAAACAAAACACACTCGCGTGAACGGAATGCAGGTTGCGCTGGGTTGCTGCTCACACGCTACAGGAACAATAAGTTCCCGCATCCTATCAAAAAACCAAGCAACGCGCCAAACAGGTTGATATACTTGAACTGCTCTTCCATGATGGAGAGCAGCAGCCCTTCCAGTTTTAATATTTCCAGCGAGTTTACTTTTTCGGTAACGATTTTTTTGATATTCAATGACTGGACAAGGCCGGGAACCTCCATTTCCAGCATTCCGGACGCCATTTTTTGCAGGGACCTGGCCATGCCTTCCCGCACTCCGGCCGGAATGATGTTGGCCAGTTTACCCAGCCGTTTTTGCAGGAGAGCGGAGAGAAGAACGTCAACCAGGGAATTGATGGTATTCAGGGACTCCGGCGACTGCAGAATCTGGCTTACTTCGCTTATGAGCCAACTCCTGCCTGAACTGATTGCCTGTTCGCCAAGCAAAAGGGTGCCCGCCTGTTGCAGGCTCATTTCCCCGGTATCAAGATGATTCTCAATGTTGGTCTTGATCATTGAGGTCAAAAGGGCAGGCACTTCCTCTCCTTTCAGCAACGACAAAACCTGCCGGGTGCACTGGGCACAAAAAGCCTCGACTACGACATCGTCTTCCGCCTTGATCCATCCGACTATGGGTTTTTGCAGAAAATCCCGGCTTCGCTCCTTGAGAATGGCAACAACGCGGGCCTGCACCTGATCCGATTGCAGCCAGGCAATAATATCGTCATTTTTTTCGATGAGATATGCACGGATTTTCTCTTCCACGGTATCCATCCGCAAAAACCCTCTGACCATATCGGCCATGCTCCCGAGGGAATTGATGAAGTTGTCCACCCCGGCACAACCACCTTTGACGATTTTATCCCTCACCTCGGGTTCGCTTACCAGTGCGGCAAGCTTTTTCAAGAGTGCCGGGGTCTGATTGCCGATTATCGTCCCGAGCATTTCGACAAGGGATTCAGGCAGAATATCGGCTAACGATTTTTCCTGCTGCAACGCACTGTATACTTTCTGATGGATGGTATCTTCCACCCACTGTTCCATGGTTTGACTGGTGAACATCCTGGTGATATTCTTTTCGATAAAGCTGTACGCGGCATCCCGATCCTTGCCGGAAAAAATCATCGAGGCTTCAGTTTCCAGAAAAAGGTCAAGCCGCTGACCGATAGCCTCATCCACTATCGTCCTGAATTCAGACGAACCGATGAAGGATTGGATCCGTTCCTTCATCTGGTAACTCAAGGTCTTTCTTCCAACATCAAAATAGACCTGGAATTTTGCCGGCACGGTCGAGGCGAGTGTGCCCAGGTCTTTTTGTAATATACCCTCCATCCTGTCATGAATGAGGTTATAGAGATGACGCTGGAAAACCTCATGCTGCAGCCCTTTGCCGATCTCCTTGCTGGTAAGAAGATGGTCGCCGACAACTTCCCCTAAATTCTTAGCTAATTCCTCTCTTTTGCCAGGGATCACGCCAGGGGTCATCGGCACCCGCACTCCGCAGATTTTCCAGGCCCGCAGCGGGCGAAACAACATCCTGATGGCTACCTCATTGGTCAGATAGCCTATGAAGGCACCGATAAGTGGCGGTGTAAGGTATTTTGCATAGGCAAGTAACTCAGTTGGCAGGGACAACATATTGCAAAAGCTCCATTGGACTATTAATGATTATATCAGCATGATGTTCCTTTAACTCCGTTATACCCCGAAAGCCCCAGGTAACTCCTACTGTCAACATTCCGGCTGCCTTGCCGGTTCGAATATCCACTCCCGTATCTCCGACAAAAACTGTTTGCCCGGGCATGGAGCCCAGTTTTTCAGCTATTGCCAGCGCAACGCCCGGATCCGGTTTTTTTGCGAACCCATCTCTCTGGCCGTAGACCTGCGAAAAAATATTTCCCGGAAAAAATTCGTCGACAAAAATTGCCGTGAATGCATGGGGCTTGTTTGAGAGTACGGCAAGATGAAATGATTTTTCCCGCAGTGCACGCAACATTTCGACAACGCCATCGTATGGGACACAATTCCTTTTCCAGTTTTTGGCGTACAGCTGGATGAAGCGTGCAGAGCACTCGTCAATAATTGGCTTGCCGGTCCCTTCAGGGGTAATTCTTTCCATAAGGGTCGTCAGGCCGTCGCCGACAAAATTCCGGTATTCCTCTTTGGCATGAAGGGGATAGCCATACCCAGCCAGTACTGCATTTGCTGTGGTGGCGATATCCTGCAGAGTATCAAGAAGAGTGCCGTCGAGATCAAATATTATTGATAAATATGACATTATTCAGCTAATTTATGGAAATAATGGGAGGTTATGGTGAGTCCGCAAATAAAATTAAGTGATCGATAATCTCTTCCTGTTGGCTGTACCAGAAAAAAACCAAATTTCCCTTTCTTTTTTCAATAATCTTTATATTATCAGGGGCAAACAAAATAACTCCACCAACTCATAATTCTTCTCCCAAGGTGCGCTTATGTGGTTCGTCAGGTTCTTAACCTCATCGATCGGCAAGAAACTTATCATGGCAACCACCGGGTTGCTGTTGTTTTTGTTTTTATGTACCCATGTGGCGGGCAACGCCACCATCTTTATGAGCAGTGAGGTTTTTCAAAGCTATGCCGACGAACTTCACAGTCACCCGCTCATCGTGCTTGTATTCAGTTTTTCATTGCTCTTTGTTTTTCTGGCGCACATTTTAGTCGGCCTTTACCTCTTTTACCAGAACAGAGGAGTGAGCCACTCCAGATACGCTGTTTCCACCCGGGTTGTCAAGAACTCGTTTGCTTCGGAAACCATGCCGTACACCGGTTTATTTCTTCTGGCATTTCTCTTTGTCCACATCTTTGGCTTCACTTTTTCTCCCAAGGATGTTCTCATCTCGGTTACCGTTAAAGAACTGTTGAGCAATTTTTTCTATGCCCTTTTCTATATCCTCGCATTTGTCGCCCTGGCGATTCATCTCAGTCATGGTTTCTGGAGTATGCTTCAGACTTTTGGCATCAACCACCCCAGATACAATATCCTGATTGCCAGGCTCACTCTCGTTTTGCCATTGTTTTTTCTTCTGATTTTCGGGGGGATAGCTTTTTATTTCATGACCGGTCTCGGCTCATCCTTTTGATGACCGAGTAAACTGAATGACTACTCTTTAATTCGTCGATTCACAGGACTCTCCACCAAAAGAAACTAGATAAGGTTTTGCAATATGGAACTCAATTCTCGTGTACCGTCCGGCCCTCTGGAAAAAAAATGGAGCAATCACCGTTTTTCCAACAAGCTCGTCAATCCTGCCAACAGGCGGAAATTCAGCGCAATAGTGGTCGGTACCGGCCTCGCCGGGGCATCGGCATCGGCGACGCTCGCGGAGCAGGGGTATCAGGTTAAAACCTTCTGCATTCAGGACAGCCCAAGAAGAGCGCACTCCATCGCCGCCCAGGGAGGAATCAACGCCGCCAAGAATTACCAGAATGATGGCGATTCGATCCATCGGCTGTTCTACGATACCATAAAGGGCGGAGACTTTCGCGCAAGAGAAGCGAATGTCTATCGCCTGGCCGAGGTCAGCAACGAAATCATCGATCAATGTGTTGCCCAGGGAGTTCCCTTTGCCAGGGAATACGGCGGCACACTGGCCAACCGATCCTTTGGCGGAGCCCAGGTATCGCGAACTTTTTATGCCCGGGGCCAGACCGGCCAGCAGCTCCTGCTGGGAGCATACGGTGCGCTTTCCCGCCAGATCCATGCCGGCAGGGTGAAGATGTATACTCGCCGGGAGATGATGGATGTCGTTCTGGTCGATGGCCGGGCACGAGGTATCACAACCCGCAATATCATGACCGGGGAAATCGAAAGTCATTCCGCCGATGTCGTTATCCTGGCAACGGGCGGATACGGCAATGTCTATTTTCTCTCCACCAACGCCATGGCATCCAATGTGACCGCCGCCTGGCGGGCCCATAAACGGGGAGCCGGATTCGCCAATCCTTCTTTTGTCCAGATTCATCCGACATGTATTCCCGTCCATGGCGATTATCAGTCGAAACTCACCCTGATGAGCGAGAGCCTGCGCAATGACGGCCGGGTCTGGGTGCCCAGGAAAAAGGGCGACACCCGCAAACCGGCCGACATTCCGGAACAGGAACGGGACTATTATCTTGAAAATAAATATCCGAGTTTCGGCAATCTGGTGCCGCGGGATGTCGCCTCGAGAAACGCCAAGGAACAATGCGACCTCGGCAAAGGTGTCGGTGTCACCGGTCTTGCCGTGTATCTCGACTTCGCCGATGCCATCAAGCGGGATGGCAAGGAAACCATCTTCAAAAAATATGGCAACCTTTTCCAGATGTACGAAAAGATTTCCGACAGCAATCCGATGGTCGAACCGATGATGATCTACCCCGCCGTCCACTATGCAATGGGTGGACTGTGGGTCGATTATGACCTCATGACAACCATTCCCGGACTCTTTGCCATCGGCGAATGCAACTTCTCCGACCATGGCGCAAACCGCTTGGGCGCCAGCGCCCTCATGCAGGGACTGGCGGACGGGTACTTCATCATTGCCACTTCCATTGCCCATTATCTCGGCACCAATAAATTAGAGAAAGTGAGTGAACATGCTGCGCCCTTCCTCGATTCAAGACGCTGGGTGGAGGATCGCATCGCCAAGATTCTGCAGAACAGCTCCGGCGGCCCTGCCGGGAAATTTACAGTCGACGAAATCCATAAGGAACTCGGCAAGCTGATGTGGGATAATTGCGGCATGGCCAGAAACAAAGCCGATCTGGAAGCCGCCTTGCTGGAGTTGCCCAAGATCAGACAAAAATTCTGGGACTATGTGTACATTCCCGGGACGACAAAAGAGATCAATCAATCACTGGAAAGAGCCGGCCGCGTCGCCGATTTTCTCGAATTTGCCGAAATCATGATCCGCGATGCCCTGACCAGGGAGGAATCCTGCGGCTGCCATTTGCGGGAAGAGAGTCAAACCGAAGAAAACGAGGCCAAACGGGATGATGCGAACTTCTCGCATGTTTCGGTATGGGAACATGCCGGTGAGGAACAACCGCCAGTAATGCATAAGGAATCGCTTGTATTCGAGTATGTGACCCCCAGTCAACGAAGCTATAAGTAGAGGCACAGCCCAACACGACGGACTTTCAACAGAAATCTTAAGGTATATATTAAGGTATAGACAATATGAGCAGCATTAACCTGACGCTAAAGATCTGGCGGCAACCGAACAGTGATGCATTGGGCCAGTTCGAGACCTATACACTGGATGGTATTCATACCGATATGTCCTTTCTCGAGATGCTTGATGTGCTGAACGAGAAACTGACGAAGGAAAGAAAAGATCCCGTAGTCTTTGATCACGATTGCCGGGAAGGGATCTGCGGGATGTGCGGCGCTGTCGTCAATGGCGTTGCCCATGGTCCGGAAAAGGAAGTGACGCTCTGTCAGCTGCACATGCGGCATTTCCAGAGCGGTGATATCCTCGTTATCGAGCCTTTCCGCTCGAAAGCCTATCCCATCAAGAAAGATCTGCTGGTTGACAGATCGGCCCTCGACCGCATCATCCAGGCGGGTGGCTATGTCTCCGTCAATACTGGAGGCACCCCGGACGGCAACAGTCTGCCTATTCCCGCCCAACAGGCGGAACTGGCCATGGATGCAGCCGCCTGCATCGGCTGTGGAGCCTGTGTTGCCAGTTGCCCGAACGGTGCCGCCATGCTCTTTACCAGCGCCAAAATCTCGCAGCTCGCCCTCCTTCCCCAGGGGCAGGCAGAAAGAAAACAACGCGCTCTGGCGATGGTTGCGAAAATGGACGAGGAAGGCTTCGGCAACTGTACCAACGCCAAGGAGTGCGAGGCAGTTTGCCCAAAAGGCATCTCCATCCGCAATATTGCCAGGATGAACAAGGAGTATCTCAGGGCTATGCTGAGCGAAGGTTAACCGCCCCAAAGGATGATAGTTTGGATAACGGTTTGATCCTTGAACCTGTTCCGTGCCGAAGCTGCAATGGTACCGAACAGGTTTTGTCGTTTAGCCACTCACGCAATCACCACTCGCACTCGAGGCCGGTGATTCACCACGTTTTCAACGTATTCTCCCAATCATTTCAAAACGTTCATGTCCCATTATGATGTCATTATAATCGGTGCCGGTCCAGGCGGCTTGGCCTGCGCGCGAGTCACCGCCGCCCACGGTTTAAAAACCCTGGTGCTCGAACGTAAAGAGACACTCGGCAAAAAGGTCTGTGCCGGTGGCATTACCTGGAATGGATTGCAAAAGAAAGTGCCGGTCGATATCTCGGAAAGACAATTTTGCAAACAGCATATTTTTACCCGTTGGCAAAGCACCTGGGTATCCGCCCCCATGCCGATCATCGCCACGGTGAACAGGGAAAAACTCGGCCGGGAAATGGCGAAAGAAGCCCTGCAGGCAGGTGCGGAAATCCGTCTGGGCTGCCAGGTCACTGCCGTTCAGCAAAACAGCATACAGTGCATGGCCAGGAAATCCGGCCCAGCCGATCACTTTTCATGCACGTATTTAGTGGGTGCCGACGGCTCCTCTTCTCTTGTCAGAAGATCTCTCGGCCTGCCCGTCGCCGCCGCCGGAATAGGGATCACCTATCAGCTTCCCGGCGACTATCCGGAAATGGAGTGGCATCTCGACAGTTCTCTCTTCGCCAATGGGTATGCCTGGGTATTCCCCCATCGGGATTCGGCGTCGATCGGGGCCTATGTCGATGCAAGAAGGATGAAGGCAAGCCAGCTTAAGGCCAACCTCGTGCACTGGGGTTCAAAGCGGGGTTATTCTTTGATGCAGCATAAGGCCTCGGCGGAATTCATCAATTTTGATTTCCGGGGATGGCGGTTTGCCGACAACACCTTCCTTATAGGCGATGCTGCCGGGCTTGCTTCCGGTCTTACCGGAGAGGGTATTTATCCGGCAATTGTATCCGGGGAAACAGTCGGCCGATATATCGCTGACCCTCAGGTCAGCATCGCCGACTTGCAGAATCTCATTAGGAATCATCGAATGCATGCGAAAATGGTGTCGGTAACCGGGAAAAATACCATCCTTGCAACGCTTATCTCCGAACTCATCGCCTTCAGTCTCAAAAAGAAACTGCTTGATTTCAGTGTTGTCGAAATGGCTCGCTGATTCCGCCACCTCTTCCCATTCACCTCACCGTTCAACACATTGATATGAAAGAATTAATCTTAAAAAATAAACTGATTGTCAATGGGGTGTTCATCGTCGTCTGCGCCGCCATTCTCATTTTTCTGCTGAAGGCTCCGCAGGAAACCACCTCCCACCTCCCCCATGATGAAAACCACAACCGATTTCATGCAATACCGGATAAGAAGGAGGCGGAAAAATATTGTCTCGATTGCCACGCGCCAAATAAAGAAGCACCTCTTGCCGCCGCCCATCCCCCCAAATATCGCTGCCTCCTTTGCCATAAACGGCAATAGCGGCGAGTGTCCCGGCGCCCCTCCCCCTTTTCCCGCCCAAGTCACGGCCCTCATCGACTCTTATTGACTATTTCGTAGACATCGCGGGAAAGATTCTTGATGGATGCGATCCTATTCAATTCGTTTCTCATCAACCCTTGTCGTTCCGGTTCATACCGTTGCCAATTAATTAAGGGCGCCACGAGACGTGCGGCGATTTGCGGATTGATAGCATTCAACCCGGCGATCATGTCCGCCAGAAATCTGTAGCCGGCCCCGCTTTTCTCATGAAAACAAAAATGATTGCTGGTGCAGAATGTGCCGATAAGGGCCCTCACCCTGTTTGGGTTATTCATGGAAAATGACGGATTTTTAATAAGATGTTCAACTTCCTTGAGGGTGCTTGGAAGATTTGACATGGCTTGCAGAGTGAACCATTTATCGAGCACCAGGGGATCGTGAGCCCATTTTGCATAGAAGTCTTCGAGAACCTCTTTCCTGACACTCCTCTCCAGGTCAACAATGTTTGCCAGCGCCGCGATACAGTCGGTCATATTGGTGGCGTGCCGATACTGGCCGTAACACAGTCCAAGGGTCTCGTCGGGGAGCGGATCCAGCGCCATAAGGTACGACAAGGACACGTTTTTCAGGCTCCTTCTACCGATCTCCGCCGGAGTAATCCCGTACTCGCCTCCCTGGCGATTTTTTTCATAGAGTAAAACGAAGGCGTCATGGTTTCTTCTGGCCAGCTCCTTTTTTACCAATTGTCTTGCCTGATGCAGAGTATCCGGGTCGATGATCGCCATCTCCTGCGCAAGAGTCGCCTCCGATGGCAAGGTCAGGGAAAGTGCCAACATTGCCGGATCTTCGACCTCCCGCCCGACACTGTGGGCAACGGCATCAAGATAATGTTGATCAAGCACGGGAGGTTCTTTCCTGGCCAGTTGTTCCGCCGTTTCGAGAATGACCTCACAGGCTAACCGGGCAGCTGCATCCCAACGGTTATAGAGGTTGGTATCGTAGCGCATGAGAAAGGCGAGTTCCGCCTGGGACTGAAAACTCATCACCTTGACCGGTGCGGAAAAATCTCTCAAGAATGAAACTACAGGTTTTTCCTTTATCTCCGGAAATACAAACAGCTGTTCGGTTTCACGCAGTTGCAGAACGGCACTCCCCTCCTGTTCGTGGGAAAGCAGATCCCGGCCATCTGATCCGAGGAGTCCTACACAAAGTGGCAGATGAAATGGCTGTTTTTTCTTTTCCTTTTGCCCGGGAGTGTCCGGACAACTCTGGCGCACGGCCAGTCGATATTGCGCATGATGCTCATCCCATTCCCCTTTTACCTGCAGGGTGGGGGTACCGGCCTGGCTGTACCAGTTTTTAAACTGATCGAGATCAATACCGGAAGCATCGCTCATTGCCGCGACAAAATCATCGCAGGTCACCGCCTGGCCGTCGTGCCTGGCAAAATATACATCCATTCCCTTGCGAAAGTTTTGCGCACCGAGAATGGTGTGCATCATGCGAATTACTTCGGCTCCTTTGTTGTACACGGTTGCCGTATAAAAATTATTTATTTCCAGATAGGAGTCAGGCCGCACAGGATGGGCCATCGGCCCGGCATCCTCCTTGAATTGAAAATTTTTCAACACCCGGACATCGTCTATTCTCTGAACCGGCCGGGAATTCATGTCGGCCGAAAACTCCTGATCGCGAAAGACCGTCAAACCTTCTTTCAAGCTGAGCTGAAACCAGTCGCGACAGGTGACCCTGTTGCCGGTCCAGTTGTGGAAATACTCGTGGGCGATGACCCCTTCTATCCCGAGGTAATCCTGATCCGTGGCGGTTTCCGGCGATGAGAGCACATACTTGGCGTTGAAGATATTCAAGCCCTTATTCTCCATGGCTCCCATATTAAAATCATCGACCGCGACGATCATAAAATTGTCGAGATCGTATTCAAGGCCAAATACATCCTCGTCCCAGCGCATCGCCTTTTTCAAGGAGCGCATCGCATGTCCGCATTTGTTTTTATTTATTTCTTCAACAAAAATTTTCAGTTCCACTCTCCGGCCGGAACGGGTAATAAATTCGTCGTCAATCGAAACAAGTTGACCGGCCACCAGGGCAAACAAATAACATGGTTTGGGAAACGGATCTTCCCATACCGCATAATGACGGTCCGTATCAAGTTCGCCTTTTTCGATGAGATTGCCGTTGGCCAACAGTACCGGACAGGCCTTTCTGTCTGCCTCTATGCGGGTAGTGAAACTGGTCAGTACATCGGGGCGATCGGGATAGTAGGTGATCTTTCTGAAGCCTTCGGCTTCACATTGCGTACAATATTTGGCGCCCGACCGGTACAACCCTTCCAGGGATGTGTTCCTTAACGGATAGATTATGGTGACTATTTCCAGCGAAAAAGTGGCCGGGACATTTTCCAGCCGCATCATCTTATCGTTTACCTGAAACTCGGCCCCGGCCAGTTCTTTATTGTCAAGTCGTATGCTGACGAGCGAAAGCTCTTCCCCGAACAACATAAGAGGTGGATTCTCTTTTACCGAGAGAGGGTTTTGGCGATATTGCCCGGTGGCGGTAACTACGGTTTTCTCCTCATAGATTTGGAAGTTGAGAGTCAAGCGTTCTATGATATAGTCAAAGACTGTGTAATCTTTTCGAAACACAGTCGCTGGTTTGTCATTTTTCATACCGATATCCCTTTTTACCCGAAAAAACAAATAACCTGTTGCAAGAGTTGTTGGTTGACAGGCATCGTCATTCAATTATATTTTGTATTCACTACAGAAATCGCAGCAAATCTTTGCAGAACAACTTAACTCCTTTTATTCATAAAACAACCGAGAAACGCATAAATGATTACAATCAATGAGCATTACCTGAAACTGCAGGCTTCATACCTCTTCTCCGATATCGCCAAGCGGGTCGCCGCGTTTCAAAAAAACAATCCGGACAGAGATATCATCAAACTTGGCATCGGCGATGTCACCAAGGGCTTACCCCCCGCCGCCATCACGGCCTTTCATCAGGCCGTGGACGAAATGGCAGGTGATGCAACATTCAGGGGATATGGTCCGGAGCAAGGCTATGAATTTCTGCGAGAAGCCATTGCAGTCAACGATTTCCGCAGTCACGGCGCCGACATCTCGGACGACGAGATCTTCGTCAGCGACGGGGCGAAATGTGACACCGGCAATATCCAGGAGCTTTTTTCCCTCGACTGCAAAATTGCCATTCCCGATCCGGTATATCCGGTCTATCTCGATACCAACGTAATGGCCGGCCGCACCGGTCTCTTCGCCGACGGCAGGTACCAGGGACTCGTCTATCTGGAAGGAACCAAGGCAAACAACTTCGTTCCTGCCCTGCCCGCGGCAGAAGTTGACCTGATCTACCTTTGTTTTCCCAACAATCCCACAGGATCGACCATTTCAAAAGCCGAACTGAAAACCTGGGTCGACTATGCCCGGCAACACAAGGCCCTGATTCTCTTCGATGCCGCCTATGAAGCATTCATCCGCGACGAATCCCTGCCCAAATCCATTTTTGAGATCGAAGGGGCCAAGGAGGTCGCCATCGAGTTCCGCAGTCTGTCAAAAAGTGCAGGTTTTACCGGAACGCGCTGTGCATATACGGTCGTACCGAAAGAATGCGCGGCATATGACCGGGCCGGCAACAAGCACTTTATCCATGGGTTATGGAACCGTCGCCACTGCACCAAATTCAACGGCGTTTCCTATCCCGTCCAACGTGCGGCGGCCGCGATCTACAGCGAGGAAGGCAAGACCCAGGCGAAAGCTCTGATCAACTACTATATGGCCAATGCCGATGTGGTGTGTGCGACGATGGACAAACTGGGCTTTGATTACGTCGGCGGTAAAAACTCCCCCTATATCTGGATAGACGGGCAGATGGACTCCTGGGCATTCTTCGATAAACTGCTCACCACCGCGGGCGTTGTCTGCACCCCGGGGGCTGGATTCGGCAAGTGCGGCAACGGCTTCATCCGGATCTCGGCCTTCAACAGCCACGAAAAGGTCAAAGAGGCCATGGCCCGGTTGACCGCGGCGTTCTCCCGGTAGCTTCCCCCTCCCCTTGCGGGGGGGGGGTAGGGGGGGGGGGGG
>CAYTVF010000024.1:0-23921 GCA_964441345.1 uncultured Desulfopila sp.
CCTCAATCCCCTCCCGTCGAGGGAGGGGAGGCTGAATTCGTTCAATCCCCTCCCGCCAGGGGAGGGGAAGCTAAAAACCAATCAAACAAAGTGCACACTATTGAAATAAACTGAATAGTTACGATCCGCCATTACGCGGCGCGTGACTGTCTCGCCAACATGATTTTTTCGAGCAACTCTTCAAAGTCGATAGGCTTGAGGCAGTAGTCGAAGGCACCTTTCTTGATCCCGGCAACTCCTGCATGGGGTGAGGCATGGCCGGTAAGGATTATGACCTCGAGGTGCGGATGGATCTTCTTCATCTCCGCCATACACTTCAGGCCGTCGAGTCCGGGCATCGTGACGTCCATGACCACCACATCAAAATCATCGTGTTCCAGCTGTTCCAGACCATCCAGGCAGCTTGCCGCCAGACTGAAGGCAACCTGCCGTCTGGAAAAAAACTTGGCCATGATCTCACGGAAATCGGCTTCGTCGTCAACCAACAGAATTTTCTTTTCGTCCGTCATTATCGACCTCCCCACATGTTGATACTGTTCTGCCAAGCATTTCTTCAATCTCCCGCAAAAACTTCTCCCGGTACTGGTCAACCGCTCCAGGCTGATTCATGACCATATCGAGCTGCCGCGCGTGCAGGGTCAGATAACCAAGGACCTGCAGCCGCTGTTCGAGGAATTCCGCCGACCTTTTTTTCACCCGGGCCAGCAGGGCATCGGAGCGCAACTCGATGCGAAAATCGTAGCGCTGCAGGATATCGGCCAGCAGCCTGGCCCGCACCGCCTTGCGCTGCAGGTCGGCAGCCCCGCCTTTGAACCTGAACGTGACGTAGCTCTCGGTGAGCAGGTCGCTGAGGTAGGCTTCGATCATGGCGTAATGGTAGCCGAGCCGCACGCTGAGATTGCAGAAGTTTCTGGAAATCAAAAAATAATTCTTGGTAGTCAGCGCCGATGGTACGGACGGATCGAGGTCCGGCCGCATCGCCGACTGAAAGATGATCGAGCCAAAGCCCCGCACGCTGACCGGAGGCGGGCCCTGCCACGGAAAGGCGGAAATGCCGCGCCAGATGGCCAGCATTGGCATGGAAACGATATCGTTGACGCGGATGGTTTTGGCGTCCCCGCCGGCCCCTTCACGGAAACCGTCGGCCAGATCGATCACCCACCATTCCAGGGGAACGTCGCCGATGAGCCGTTTGGCGGCGGACTGATCGAAGCGATTATCCTGCCCGAAGCTGAACATTTCCGTCACCGACTTTTCATGACAGAACCGGGTAATATCATGCAGCGTCTCGCACCATGCCGACTTGAAGCGCGGCGATGCGGGGTCGTTCAGGTTGAGCGGGGTGATCAGCTGCAGGGCCTCGGTGAGGATCCGCTGGACGGGACTGCCGGCCATGATATCTTTTTTCACGTGCTTTTGCCGGAGCAGATCTTCACGGCATCCGGCAAATACCGCCCGGCCGGTGGCATGAACGGTGACGGTCCGGCCTTCTTCAAGGCGGGCCATGGCCTCCGGCAGGCCAAACAGCGCGGGAATGCCGAACTCCCGCGAGATGGTTGCCAGATGGCCGGCTTCGGTCCCGCCTTCGGCGATAACCGCCGCGGCCCGGTTCAACAGCGGCGCCCACTCCGGCAAAGGGTGGTCGAGCAGCAGAATACCCCCTTTCGGGAATTGCCGCATGGCCTCGGGAGAATCGACCCGGAACACCTCGCCGCAGGCGATGCCGCCGCTGGCGCAGACCCCGCCGAAGATAATTGGTTGCTCCCTGGGTTCACCGACGGCGACAACGGGTCCCACAGCCGACTCCTCCGCCGGGTGTCCACCGGTCAGGGGCCGGCTCTGCAGAATATAGAGCACTCCCTGCTGATCGTAGGACCATTCGATGTCCTGGGCTTCGCCGAAGTGCTCTTCCAGCAGAAGTGCCGTCTCCGCCAGTTTTCTCAACTGATTGTAGGTGAGCGACGGTCCGGCGGTCTGCCCTGTTCCTTGCTTGGTCGCCAACTGGCGGATTTCACTGTAGACCACCGGGTAGGGTTTCTCCCGGCCGATGAGGAAAAGATCGGCGGCCTGCGACCCGTCCACCACCCCTTTGGCGATGCCGGCGGTGGCATTGATACGCAACAGGCCATTGTCTTCCGGACCGGGATCCCTGCTGTAGACCACCCCGCTGACCAGGGCATCGATCATCACCATGCAGCCGACACACATCTCGATGTCTTCATGCCGATAGCCGCGCTGGCGCCGATAGGCAATGGCCCTGGCTCCGTATTTGCTCGCGATTACCTCCTTGTAGGCCTGACCGATGGACTGTCGATCGACATTCAGCACGGAATTATAGAGCCCGGCAAAGGAGACGGTGCCACTGTCCTCGCCCAGCGCGCTTGACCGCATTGCCACCAGGCATCCGGGAAAAGCGGCTCTTTCCAGCCTGCTATAGTGAACCTGCAGCAATTCCTCAAGATCGGTCGGCAGAGGCATGGCGATGATCATGGCCCGGATGCCCATGCACCCCTTATAGAGGGCATCGAGATCATCGGGCTCAAGGACCTGCAGCCGTCTGTTGATCTCGGCGACATGGTCGGCGGTAAGAAAACTTCTGGTAGCCGTGGCCGTCACCACGAAACCGGGCGGGATCATCACTCCCGGGAGCCGGGTAAGCTCGCCGAGGTTGGCCATCTTCTCGCCGGCCAGAGCCCGGTGTTTCAAGCTGAGCACCGGCAGTTCGAGGATAAGCGGCCCCTTTGGTAAGACGGGCTTTTTTTCGATGATCTGTTCCAGGCTCGAGCTGATCGCATCGAATATTTTTTCCAGCTCGCCATATCGCCCCCCCGACATGGCGAGGAGGCTGCGGACCATTTTGTAGA
The DNA here is from genome assembly GCA_964441345.1 of uncultured Desulfopila sp. Taxonomy (GTDB): domain Bacteria; phylum Desulfobacterota; class Desulfobulbia; order Desulfobulbales; family Desulfocapsaceae; genus Desulforhopalus_A. The sequence goes on from CAYTVF010000024.1 coordinate 2,865, forward strand.
CGTTGACCAGGATGGTGGTTATTTTCGACCGGATCACCGCCATCCGGTAGCTTTCGCCGCCGTAATAGATCTTTTCCAGGTCGGCCATGGCCTGGAGAGCGTTATTGTTGGCGGTCAGAAGGCTGCGGAAATGGCCGTACCTTTTCCGGAAAGCCTCGCGCAGTTCTTCGGGGCAAAGCGCAGGCGGCGGTGTCGGAAACAGGCTTTCTTTAATAAGGGAAAAAATCCGCAGCATAGCTTATCCTTATCTGCCCGGCCGGACCGGGGAAGGCAGAGCCTCCATGGTCCGGCCGGGCGTTTCCAGCGTTTGTCCAGCATTAATGACCTATTTTATAGCCCATTCCTTCAAAGACATACATTAACCCAAATCCGTACCAGAGGGTATAGACGACATAGAAGGCAAGAGACGCCAGCACCAGCACGATATTCTCTTTCCAGTTCTCGATCTTCACGCCATAGTAATTATAAGCGGGCTCCAGAGCTTTCTTCTGAATATTGGCGAACAGCTTCGCCGTGTCGAAATCCTTCTGCTTGGTCAGATCCTTGTTTATTTTGGCAAAGGACGTCCACCAGTTAAACATGACCTTTTTTTCATCATAACCATATTTATCGGCCAGCGGCTTGCCTTCGTTCTTAAACATCAGGTCGGCATCGACCAGGGAGTTCTTCACAATCTTTGCCAGATCACCTTTGATGCCGATCTCCGCTCCGAACACAATAGCCTGGGCGCCGCCTGCAGTAAAGAGTTTGGCGGTTTCCGCGGCTTCTTTGTCATTGGCCATTTTTATGGTCACATCAATGGACTTTCCGGCATTTTTTTCATTATCCGCCAGCGATTGGGGAATGAAATAGGACGAACCCTTCGAAATCATGTTGAAGAGGTTGTCCATATAGTCGAGACCATTCGTTTTACCGGGAAAGACCGGAGCGAAGATGACCCCCAGAAGTGCAAAAAAGGAGATCAGCATAAAAATTCCACGGACTTTAAGTTTGCTCTGCATGCTCATATTATTGACCCTCCGATTTCAAATCTTTCAAAATTGGCGAAGAAGCCGGGGCATACTCAGCCGGCGAATGCTCCGATTTCAGATCTTTTAAATGGGTGAAGAAGACGTAGAATACCCAGAGGGCAAAGGCGCCGATGACCAGGAAGAAAAGGGTGTTACCGACCATATCGAGCATCGCCCCGGCCTCCTTGGAAATCTGGATATAGTCCATGCTCTTCAGTTTTCCCGGCATGGCGAAAAACCGATTGATGAAACCGGCCGTGACCGCCAGGGCGAAAAAGCCGCGGATCTGAACACCCGGTACAACTTTGGTGACGAGAGAACCGACCTGCACACCGATCAGGGAGCCGAGCAGCATGCCCATGGCCAGGGTATAAAAAACAAAGCCGTAAACGGCGTATTGGCTGATCGAAGTGTAGCCGGCGGTAAAGACGATCTGGAAGATATCGGTTCCTACCGTGGTCATCGAGGAGACACCAAGACCATAGACGAAGATCGGGAAGGTGAGAAATCCACCGCCGACGCCCATGATGGAGGCAGCGGCGCCGACCAGCAGGCCGCTCAGCCAAAGGAAAACCGCGGAGATCTTGCGGCCGCCGGGGGTTACTCCCTGGTCGAAGGCTATCATTGGCGGAATATGCATGGACTGCAATTTTTGTCCGAGCGGCGGGACATCTTCGGCCCGACCGACCTTTTTCTTATTCGCTGCTTCGCCTCGCCTTGCCTTGAAGTAATCGGTCAGGGCATAGAAGGAGAGAAAGCCGAGAATAAACACATAGACCACGGTGATGAACAGGTCGCTCAGCACCGGGTTGAGGTCGTAGAGATACCTGTTCAGCATCCCGCCCAAGGTCGCGCCGATGAGTGACCCGATGAGAAAGTGCACCGCCAGACCGATCGAGATATTGCCCATTTTTCGATGGAGGACACTGCCCATGATCGCCTTGGCGAAAATATGGAACAGATCGGTACCAACCGCCAGGATACCCTTGACGCCCGCGCTCATCAGCGCCGGGGCGATGATGAAGCCGCCGCCGGCACCGATACAGCCGGTGATAAGTCCGGCGCAGACACCGACGAAGACGGAGGCGAAGAAAATGAGGTTGGTATAGTGCGACGGCATATAGGCCGACTTGCCGCCCAGCACATTGGGCAACCCGGTGCCGTCGCCGGCGGCAATGGCGATGCCGCCGAGGAGGATCGGCAGAAGCAGAAGAATGAGGACGCCCCGCCGTTTACTGTTCCCCAGGATATTGGTCGACATTTCCAGCTCCCAGCGGGCATGAGCCTGTGAGCCCTTCAGCATCAACTGGTAAAAATCCCTGCAAAAATTCATAATTCGCACCCTTTAATAAAAATGATTAATAGAGAGTCCTGCCTTACCTCACACCCTTGCTGTGTTTCAGCTCGGCATGGACATATGTTTTTTCATCTGGGCTGCTTCGATTTTTTCCTGATGCAGCCGCTTTTTTTCATAGGCATCGGCCAGTTTTTCCAGCAGCGGCTCAAGTTCAATCGGTTTCATGAGATAATCGAAGGCCCCGAGTTTCATACCCTCGATCCCCGAATCCACCGAGGCGTGGCCGGTCAGCAGTACGACCTCGACCAGCGGCTGCAGGCTGCGGATGCGCCGCAGGGTCTCGATGCCGTCCATATCGGGCATCTTCACATCGAGCAGCACCACATCGGTACGGTTATGTCCCAGGATTTCCAGAGCCTTCCGGCCACCCTCCGCCCCCTCCGCATGCAGTCCTCGTTTGACCAGCCTTTTGATAATAACCTCGCGGAATTCGTCCTCATCGTCGACTACCAGTACGTTAAATTCTCTCATGGCGTTTCTCCTTGTTTGAGTTTTTTTGAGTTTGTAAAAAATGTCCGGATGACCTCTCTGTTCGTGTCACTCCTGCTTGCTGTAGCTCTTCACCGGCAGGACAACCCGAAAGAGAGCGCCTCCATCCTTCCTGTTTTCAACGGAAATCGAACCACCCAGTTTCTTGACAATGTCGTAGCTGATATAGAGTCCCAGCCCGGTGCCCTTATCGGGATCCTTGGTGGTGAAAAACGGGTCGAATATCTGCTTGAGGTTCTCCGGCTTGATGCCGGGTCCGTTGTCGCCACACTTCACCACCAGATTGCCGTTGGCATCCGTGCCCGTACTTATCTCGACCACTCCTTTGGGGCCGACCGCATCGAGGGCATTGTTGATCAGGTTGAGAAAAACCTGCTGGAGCTGCGGTCCGTCGGTCATGGTGGGTGGAAGGTCGGGACCGAGATTCCTGACGATGGTGATATTGTCGTTCTCCGCTTCGCGTTCGACAAAGGAGAGGGTTTCGGTAATCAGTTCGTTGATCTGCACTTGATCCTGCTGGAGCGTCATCTTCCGCGAGAAACCGAGCAGTCGATGGGTGATGGCACCGGCCCGTTTGACGTGATAGCGAATCTTGTCGACGGAATTCTGATATTCCGCCATATTTTTCACGGCGGCCGGATCCTCGTCGGGGAGCAGTTCACTGATCCACCCCGCCTGATTGGTGATCATCTGCAGCGGGTTGTTGATTTCATGGGCAATACCTGCCGCCAGCCGGCCGATGGTGGCCATCTTCTCGACGTGGGCAAACTGCAGGCTGTGGGCGGCATCTTCCTTGTCCGCCCGTTCAAGATTGCGGGTCAGAGCCACGCTGATCGTCACCGCCGCGGCTGAAGAGATAATGATGATGATGCCGACGATGATGATCATCCGGTTGCGCAGGGTCAGATAATACCCCAGGGAATCGGCCAGGTTGGCCTTCAGCACCAGCAGCCATTGGCCGTTGCCGATCGTGCGTGTTTTATAGATATCGGTTGCGGTTACGACCGCCTGGGATTTGTTATCGATAGAAATGAGCTTCTTTTCACTGTCGGTAAGGTTTATCCTGCCCAACAGACTCGGCGTCTGGAACTCTCCGGCCCGGTTGATGATAAATGCATCGCTGTGCGGACCGAGCTGGGCGGAATGGAGCAGCGAATTGAAGATGCTCGAATTGATGGTCGTCCGCAGCACGAAGTGTTTCAGCGAATCGGTAACCGCCACGACAAAATGGGGCACGTTGCGATAACCGGTGAACACATCGCTGACATGCACGCCGCTAATCATGGTCTCCCGGAACCACGGAGCATCGCTGTAGTTCTTATCTTCGACCATGGCGCGATAAGGACCGACATAGCCGTGTTGCATGCCGGCCGAATCGATGACCTGCAGGTCGACGATGTCGCCCTGCGAGCCCAAGGCCAGGTAGAGTTTGTCGAGGTTTTCCTGGACGAGAAAAAATTCCTTGGGATAAAAGGAAACTATCATATTGAGCAGAGCGATTTTATCCTTCAGAAAAATCGAGATAACCTCGGTGCGGTGTTCGATGGTACTGGCCGCTAGCTCCCTCTGCTTGACGACATTGGTATCCTCGACGATGTCTTTCATTATCCAGGCAAAGCAAACGATGGGGACAATGCTCAGGAAGAAAAACGCGATCAGCAGCCTTTTGGTTATTGCCGAGTAATATTTTTTCAGTCTGTCCATAGCGGCCTCGCTCAACCTTTGAAGAATGAACTCAATTTTGTCGACAACTGGTCGAGCGGCAGGGATTCGGAGACAACCAGGTCGGCCGATATGGCGAGCAGACCATTGTCGGCCGCAAGCTTGGTTGCCCGGTCGACAAAGAGAATGGTCTTCAGGTTCGATATGCCGGACAGGAGATCAAAGGTCCCGACCAGCTCTTTGGTGAACGATCGTTGAAAAACGATAACCACATCCGGCTCGAAGGTTAAAATGGTCAGATGGGCCGGCCGGCCGAGAGTGGTGCTTTCGGCCAGCACGAGATTGTAATTCTCGGCGAACAGCTTGCAGATATGGTTGAAGGTCACCTCTTTTTCGTGGAGTTCGGCGCTGTTCGAGGTGACAAAGAGAATTTTCCCGGTCTTGGGGGGAAGCAGGGAGGATGCAACGGGCATATTGTTGCGCAGCAGGAACCAGAGAACCTCGGAAACAGCCACCAGGTTGTCGCCAAATTCCGCCCGGCGGAGGATTTTCTGAGAAATCCACCCCTTCACTTTCCGCGATGAAATTCGGCAGGCTGTGGCAATCTCGTCGATGGTGAGATATCGCTGCTGCCCCTCACCCTTATAATACAGTCCCCTGATCATCCACTCCCCCTGTTGCAGGTCGGTTGAAATTCGTTCGCCATTTCCTTGCCTGGGGAATAGCAACCGGCATGCCATCTCGGCCGGCCACCGATTATTCATAATATTTTCTTTAATAATAGTGAGTTATACGGATGATTCCGGAATGAGCCAAAAACACCGTCTCAACCTGGCGGAGGCGTTATGTGAAGCAACGGTGACAGAAACGGGATGCACCATGCAACAACATGAAATAATGACAAAAATATTGTTAACTGGCGGTAACAGACAGGATATGCTGCGGCGGTATGGTGTATAGTTGAGGTAACAGCAGGAGAGCGTACAGAGAGGATAACGATCTATCTTGCCCCCGCCTTGCTGAAATTCATCAAGGCGACGAACAGATCGTCCTGGAGCAGGGGATAGATGTTGCCATAGCAGTATCCATGCCGCTTCCAGCATGCATGCCATGGCACAAAATAACGGTCCGTCCTTCCCCTGAATCCTTTCATGTCGATATCCAATCCGGCAACGCAGAGAAGATTCCGCAGATCGTTCGGGCCGGTTGCGGCAAACGCCTCGCATTGCCTGGAAAAGTTGGCTTGCAGGTGAACGAGGGTGGCCGCGAGGTGGGGTGTCCTGTGGGCAACGATCCACGGCATCATCGGCAGCAACATGGCCGATAAGGGGCTTGAACTGTCGGCCGGCACGGCGGACGGGACGAAGCAAAACATCTCCGGGCCAAGGTGCTCGCCGATCGGCCTGAATCCCCCGGGCTTTTCCGCGGAACTTTCCTCACCCATGGCCCGGCGAAAATGGGCTGCTCCGGCAAAGGTAACCAGGGAGCCGGCTATAACGAGGGGCTCAAACTTCCCTTTTGCGTTGGGCTCGGCAATTTTCTCAATACTTACCTTGAGACCATTGCCATCATTACCCTCCTTGCCGTAAATCAAAAAATCAGGCAGGGTTACCACGAATCTGCCTGTACCGTCGCAGCCGAGATGAATATGGGACTGAGCGAATAGATACTGCCGCAGATAGGGGAGGATGAAATCCGCCGGCGTTTCCTCCGGGCCGGCGCCGACCTTTTCCCGGTAATGCTGGCCGGGCAGGCCGCTGTATCCGCCCCAGTTCTGTTCATACGGAATCATGGTTGACAGGACTATGATGTGATCGTGTCCGTCGACCTGTTCAGCAGACTCAGAAAAAGCACCTTGGGCGATATCAATTGGACTCCCTGCGGCGGGGAGCGCCAATTTACCCGATTTTTCAATAACCGGATTATTGAACCCGAGGGAGAGACAGAGTTTTTGCAGACGCGGGAGAAAATCGTAAGCGGGCATTAATCGCCCGCGGATTTTACAAGAAGGTATCTGAGGTACCGGGTCGGAGACAATCGATTTCATCGCACTTTCCATGACATAATTTTTCTTAAGTTCGAGCAAAAAATGTCTTGTTATATCCATTCATTTCTATGGACAAAGTCCCCCCTCCCCTGGCGGGAGGGGGAAGCCGCAACGTGCAACTTCGTTCCAAACTCACCCACCCGCAACAGGCTCAATCCCCTCCCGTCAAGGGAGGGGAAGCTAAAACCAAGCAGACAAAGTGCATACTATCGAAACTAACTGAAGAGTTACGTCTTGTTTTTATCATTCATTGGGAATAGCAACCGGCATGCCATCTCAATCCATCAGCGGGAAATTGAAATTATTTACTTTAATATCTCCATGTTAAATGCATTATTGCCGGGCGACGGGAAACGCCCTTTGTACGCCGGCGGGAGGGGTTTTTGTGAAGTTGCGGTGACAAAAGCCGCTTTTTCGCCATAATTCATTGAAATAAAGGGAAAAATATTGTTAACTTGCGGTAACAATTCGGATTTGCTTTGCAACCGCAGTGTATAGTTGAGGTAACAGCAGGAGTTGCGTATGGACGATACGAGTGGAAAAACCGGCGACGATCTTCTCATCAGTATTCTGGAGAGACAGAAAAAAGATCTCGTCGTCAGGTTTCTGAAAAAGCACGAGGAGGTTGAGGCAAACCGGTCGTTCATCGACAAGATCATGGCCAATCTCTCCGACCTGATCATCGTCCTGTCCGCCGATCTGCAGATTGTCCAGGCCAACAAAGAGTTTTATCGCATTCTTGAGATGAAAGAAAAGGAAACCGGCATGTCGCTTCGCGATATTACCGGCAAGGAGTGTTTCCAGCAGCTGGCCGAGAGAATCGCCGCCGGAGAGTTTCAGGATCTGGAGACCACGCTGATCAGCCGCGGCGGCAAACCGGTGCCGGTGATCATCAGAGGGACAACCTATGTGACCGAATCGGGGAGGATCCTGCATATGCTGGTCGCCTCCGACCGGCGCGACTTTTATGAGGTCATGGGGCGGATGCGGGAGGTACAGGACCAGCTCATCCATTCCGGCCGGCTGGCAAGCCTAGGCGAAATGGCCGCGGGGATCGGCCACGAACTGACCCAGCCGCTCAACACCGTGCTGCTGCTGGCCCGCAACTGCATAAAGGCGATGGACGATCCAGTCCGGAACAGGGCGATGATCAAGGAAAACCTCGTGACGATCGTTGAACGGGTCAATCATTCCTCCAGCATTATCCGCAGCCTGAAAGGGTTTGCCAGCAAGGCGAAGGAAGAAATTTCACCGGTCCGGATCAACGTCATTATCCTCGACGTGCTCAGTTTTCTCGATGCCCAGCTGCTGCTTTCCGACATTACCCTCGATCTGGCCCTGGATGAAAAGGATTACTGGGTGCTTGGCCATGAGGTGCGCATCGAGCAGGTGCTGCTGAACCTTATCCAGAATGGCATCCAGGCAATGGCCGAAACCAGGAAGCCGGTCCTCAGGATAACGACCTTCAGACACACCGGGGTCGATTCGGAGAACCTGCAACCCAAATCCTTTGTCGGCATCTCCGTCATCGACAACGGCGACGGCATTGCCCCGGAGATACTCGGCAAAATTTTCGATCCCTTTTTCACGACCAGGGAGGTGGGCGCCGGCATGGGCCTGGGGCTGTCGATTGTCGAACGGATTGTCAGGGGCTTCGGCGGACATATCAAGGTGAGCAGCATCCCCCGCACCGCCACGACCTTTACCGTCTATCTGCCTGAATACAATGACCGGACCAACTCTCCGGATAAATTATGAGACGAAATCAACAAATGCAAACGATAAACTCCATCCTGGTAGTTGACGACGATCAGTACCTGCTCTCGGCCATCGGCCAGACCCTGATGCTGAACGGGTATCGTGCCGATCTTCAGGCCAGCCCGCTGGCTGCCCTGGAACTCGCCAGGAGCAACTCGTACATGGCGGTCATCGCCGATATCAGGATGCCGGTGATGGACGGCATGCAGCTGCTCGTCGAAATCGGCAAAGTCGACCGCGACCTGCCGATGATCATGATCACCGGCCATGGCGATGTGGCCCTGGCGGTGCAGGCTATCAGGGCCGGGGCCTATGATTTTCTGGAAAAACCGGTCGACGAGGAAGTGCTGCTGGCATCCTTGCAGCGAGCGGTGGAAAAACGGCGGCTGGTCCTGGAAAACCGGAAACTGCAGGAAGATCTCGCCAGCCAGACCCGTCAGTCGTTTTTTCGCGGCATGGTCGGCTGCCATCCCTTGATGCATCGCCTCTACGATGTGGTGGAAATGGTCGCGGGAGTGGCCGATCCGGTCCTGCTCAGCGGCGAAACCGGCACCGGCAAGGAGCTGGTGGCGCGGGCCATTCATCAGATCGCCAGTCCGAAGGGCACCTTTGTCGGTGTCAATATGGCCGCCCTGCCGGCGGAGATGGTCGAGTCGGAGCTGTTCGGCCATGAGCGGGGCGCTTTCACCGGCGCGGTCGCCGCCAAAATCGGCAAGTTCGAATATGCCCGGGAAGGCACGCTGTTTCTCGACGAGATCTGCAGCCTGCCCCTGCCCGTCCAGGCGAAACTGCTCCGGGTCCTGGAAGAGCGCAGCTTCTGCCGGCTGGGCAGCAACACCCAGCTGCCCCTGCAGGCCCGGATCATTTCCGCGACCAATAAGCATCTCGAGGACGAGATCGCCGCCGGCCGCTTCCGCCAGGATCTGTTCTACCGGCTCAACGGTCTGTCGATCGATATCCCGCCGCTCCGCAAGCGGAAAGAAGATATTCCCCTGCTGGTCGAGTTTTTCCGGCAGGAATATTGCCGCGAACACCACCAGCAGGTACCGCCCTTCACCGCCTGGCAGCTGGAGAAAATCTGCAGCCAGGACTGGCCCGGCAATATCCGCGAACTGCGCAACCACGTGCGGCGGGCCTGCGTCTTCGGCGATCGGCCGGAGGAGCAGCAGGTCGCGGCACCGGCTGTTTCAGCCGAACCAAACGGGCAAGGCCCGCAACCGCTCAGGGATTATATCGAGCAGCATGAAAAGGAGTACATCGTCCAGGTCCTTCGCCGCCACGGCGGCAAGGTGGGCCTGACCCATCGGGTACTGGGCCTCTCCCGCAAGGGGCTGTACGACAAGATCAACAAATATGCGATCGATCTGGAGGCCTGCAAAGACGGGGAGGAGTGATCATCCCGGAAAATTATTCATCCAGGGAACGGCCTTGGAGAAATAGCGGGAGGGATTGGTGACCCGAATACCGTCACGGTCGTACGGTTTGTCCAGGGTGGCGACAATCTGCGTGGCCCGTGCCGGACGCAGGCGCTGGTTATAATAGCGCAATGCCGGCGACAATTCCTCGTCGCTGTACTTCACCTCCACCAGCTCTTCCAACACGTCATCCTTGAGAATGGCAAAATCCACTTCCCGGCCTTCTTTGTCGCGGATATAGCGAAGCTCGCATCTGTGGCCCCCGTAATCTTCAAGATAATGTAATCGCTTCAACAGGGTGGCGGCAATGAGGTTCTCGAACCTGGGCCCTTCTTCATCGGTTACATCACCATTATCGAAGAAATAGACTTTGGGTGGTTTGACAAGGGCGCGGGCAATGTTGCGAGAATAAGGCGAAACCCGAAAAAGGACATACATCCGCTCCAGCGCCTCCAGCCAGGCCTTCGCCGTCTGAGGTGCAACCTGGATATCCCCGGCCAGGTTGGAAAGCACCACCATCCCCCCCACCCGTGTCCGTAATAAATCGAGAAACAATCGCAGTTGCTGGATATTTTTTATGCTTTCAAGGTCGCGGATGTCTTCCTGCAAAACACGATCAAAGCGTTCCTTGCGCCAGCGCCGGCTTTCGCGAAGGTCATTTGTGAGGAACGGCTCGGGAAAACCGCCCACGGTCATCAGGCGTTGAAAGGCCTCCCCCATATCGATGCCGGCCGGAATCTCATCCAGGGTGAAAGGGTGCAACCGCCAGTAGTGATAACGCCCCATCAGGGAATCACCACCCTGCCGATACACATCCAGTCGGGCGGAACCGGTCACAAGTATACGATGTGCTTCACCTGCCACATCGTACAAGCCCTTGACCCAGGCTTTCCAGCGCGGATACTTATGTAGTTCATCGAAGACGAGAAGAGCATCTTCCACGCTCCATCGCTTCTGCAGCAGAGCCCGGCGATCTTCATCATAGTCCCAGTTAAAATATCGGCCCCGCCCGGCATCGGCAAGCAGATGCCGGGCAAGGGTTGTTTTGCCGACCTGTCTCGGGCCACCAATGAAAACCATTTTCTTTTGCAAATCAAGCCGAACGGCGGAAGTGATATATCGCATATGACTATAATAGTGCCTGCTTCAAAATGGTCAAGACCATTTTGAAGTGCGCTTAAAAACGGTCAAACTCTATTTTATGGATACGGAACTGCTTTGCTATCCGTTGCGTCTTCGGGATCCGTCGAAGATAGCCATACCCGCCATGAAGGGACATATCTTCCAATACCAAGAAATTCTACCTTCAATATATCGATATTCATGGTATATTCGACCTATGGTTCAAATGACACACTTTCGCGCAGTTTTCCTGATGATTTTGGTAACCCTGCTGTGGAGCATGGCCGGCGTGGTGACTCGCCATCTCGACTCGGCCCCCAGCTTTGAGGTAACATTCTGGCGCAGCGGCTTCAACGCCCTGGCCCTGGCCGTTGCCTTAACCCTGATCCGTGGTCCCGGCCTGTGGCGCGGACTGCTGCATTCCCCTCGAATCCTCTGGATCTCAGGGATATGCTGGGCCACCATGTTTACCGCCTTCATGGTGGCGATCACCCTGACCACGGTGGCCAATGTCCTTATCACCCTGGCGGTGGGGCCGCTGATCACCGCGCTTTTTGCCCGTCTCTTCCTCCGGCATCGACTGCCGCCGGCGACCTGGCTGGCAATCGGTGCCGCATGTCTGGGGATAGCCTGGATGTTCCGCCAGGAAGGGGATATGGGATTCTCCCTGCCGGGCACCCTGGTCGCTCTGGCCGTGCCGATTGCCGGTGCGTCCAACTTCACGATCCTCCAGCATGTCGGCCTCCACAGGAACAAATTGATTGCTCCCGACGGCAAGGCCGTTCAGGACATGCTGCCGGCAGTGCTGATCGGGGCAACGCTCTCGGCCCTGGTGACCCTGCCCCTGTCCTGGCCATTTCAGGCTTCAACCCACGACCTTTATCTGCTCTCGCTGCTTGGCATCTTCCAGCTTGCCATCCCCTGTCTGCTGGTGGTTCGTCTGAGCAGGGAACTTCCGGCGCCGGAGATCTCGCTGCTCGCCCAGCTGGAGGTAGTCTTCGGTGTGACCTGGGCGTGGCTGTGGGCCGGCGAACGCCTCTCCGCCAACACCCTGACAGGCGGCACCCTGGTGCTCGGCGCGCTGGCCGTCAATGAACTTACCCGGATCTATCGCGAACGTCCGGCACGGCAGATGCGGTGATGTTGAGGTTGTGATATGTTGCTTCTTTTTTGGGGAGCTCTGAACAAGAACAGAACGGAAATCCTCGCCCTGCTGAAAAGTCTTCCCCCAGCATCCCGCGCAAACGACGATGAAGTCCTAAAATTTATAGAAGATCGCAAGCTCATGGGCAAAGGACTAGGTTATATTGATATCCACTTGCTCATGTCCTCCTTGTTGACCGGAACTCCGCTGTGGACTCTCGACAAAAGGCTGCATGAACTTGCAACATCGCTTCAGCCGTCCCGCTTCTGAAATCAGGGATAAAAAATGGCTGGCAGCCACAGGGTGAGAGGCGGCCATAAACTTGCCAACACCAGCACCACCAGGGCGGCGAGCACAAAAGGCAGCACTGCTTTTGAGGTCTGCCCAAGGGACGAGCCGGAAATGCCGCAACTGACAAAGAGGCAGATCCCCACCGGTGGAGTCAGCATGCCGATGGCCAGATTGGTGACGATCAGCACCCCGAACTGGGTCGGATCGACGCCCATCTGCGGGGTAAGGGCAATCAGCACCGGCACGAGCAGGATCAGGGCCGCCGTCGTTTCCATGACGCAGCCGACAACCAGCATGCCAGCCATTACCAGCAGCAGCAGGCCCCAGGGGGGAAGCCCCAGACCCATCATCGCCGCCCCGAGCAGCTGGCTGGTCTGTTTCATCGCCACCAGCCAGGTAAAGACCTTGGCCATGGCGATGATCAGCAAGATGGTCGCCGCGGTAATCTGCGAACGGAGGATCTGGTCGGGCAGAGCGGCCCATTTCAGTTCGCGATTGATCGCCAGGCTGACAAACAGGGCGTAAAAGACGGCCAGCGCCGCCGCCTCGGTGACGGTGACAATACCCGTCAGGATACCGCCGAGGACGATGACCGGGGCCCAGAGCGCCCAGAACGCATCGCGGAAGGCCCGCACGACCAGGACGAACGAAAAACTCCGGCGAGTGCCGTAGCCCATCCGCCAGGAGATTCCCGCCGCGGTCAGCATAAGCAGCAGGCCGAAAACGATGCCAACCATCATGCCGCCCATGAACAGTCTGGCAATCGAGACATTGGCCAGAAAGCCGAAAATGACCATCGGAATCGACGGCGGGATGATGACGCCGAGCGATCCTCCCGCCGCCACCACCGCCGCGGCAAAAGCGGGCGGATAGCCCTGGCGGATCATCGCCGGAATGACCACCGCGCCAATGGCCGCGGTATCGGCGGCGGCCGAACCGGAGATCCCGGCGAAGAACATCGAGGCGACAATGCCGGCGCAGGCCAGCCCGCCCGGCATCCAGCCCACCAGACTGTCGGAAAAATCGATAATCTGTCTGGAGATACCGCCCGATTCCATTATCGCCCCGGCCAGCATGAAGAGAGGCACGGCGAGAAGATCGAAGGAATCGACGCCGGCGAACAGGAGCTGGATGATGGTCTGGCCAAGGGCTGAAAACGGTACCGTCGCGGGAAACACGCCGGGCGTCAGGATCAGGCCGATGGCCGGAACGCCGATCGACAGGGCAATCGGCATGCCAAGAGCGATCAGGAGAAACAGCAGAGAAAAAAGGAGCACGACAGTCATAACTCTTTCCCCCGCACCGTCCTGACGATATCGGCGGCGGTGTGCAGCACCAGAATGGCGGTGGCAAGGGGGATGACGGCAAAGGGAACGGCCATCGGAATCTGCAGGGAAGCGGTGGAGTGGTGCCAGGCCTTCACGGTATAAATCGCCCCGAACCAGGACAGCGCACCAAAACAGGTAAGCGTCAGCAGTTGCAGGACCACGAGAATCGCTTTTTCGCAGTTCGGCCCAAACCATTGGCCGACCCCTCGGAGGCCGATAAAATCGGCCCGTTTGTAGGCCGCGGTACTGCCGAGAAAGGTGATGGTCACCAGCAGATGGCGGCTCACCTCCTCCGACCATCCCAGCGACGAGCCGAGAGAGCGGCAGACAACCTGAGCAAAAAGAATCAGGCAGATGGAGGCGCCGATGACGACCAGGAACCGCTCCACCAGCCTGTTGATGAGGCCGCTGATCCTCTCGACGTACGTTGGACCTGCGGCCGGATTTGTTTTTTCTTCCTCTTCTCCCACTTCTCTCACTTCACCGCCTGCTGAATCCGTTCGACAATTTTTTTCGCCTCCCCGCTCAGACCTGCAAGCACTGGGGCCGTGGCTTTCTGGAAAGCGGTCATATCCGGCTGTTCTTCTATCTCCATGCCGGCGGCTTGCAGCTCAGCCAGCATCCTGGTTTCGTTGTCGCGGATGAATGCCCGTCCTCGCAGGGAGGCATTGCGGGCGGCATCGAGAAACACCGTGCGGTCCGTTTCCGGCAGACCGTCGATAAACGTTTTGTTGCCGAGAAAGACCAGCGCCGAATAGACGTGGCGGGAAAGCGTCAGGTATTTCTGTCCGGCCTCGGTCAGTTTCGCGGCGTGGATGACGGCGACCGGGTTTTCCTGGCCGTCGATGACTCCCTGCTGCAAGGCAGTAAAAATCGGCCAGGCCATGGGGGTCGGATTGGCGCCGATGGCACGCCAGATGGCAAGATGGGTGGGGGCTTCCATGGTGCGGATCTTCATGCCGGCCAGATCCTGCGGAGTTTTCACCGCCCGTTTGGAATTAGTTACGTTGCGAAAACCATTATCGAGAAAATGGAGCACGGAAAAACCCTGTTTGTCAAGACGTGCGGCCAGATCCCGGCCGATCGGGCCATCGAGGACGCTGTCGGCGGCCTGATAGGACGGGAAAAGAAAGGGCATTTCCAGGGCCTTGATCTCCGGGACAAAAGCTTCGATCGGCCCGGTGGTGCAGACCGACATCTGCGTTGTACCCAGCTGAATCTGCTGCAATACCTGGGTCTCGCTGCCGAGAGCGCCGGAATGATGGACGACGATGTCATACTTATCCGGCAGATTCTTTTCCACCTCCTCCTTAAACCAGTTGGCCGCCTGGACGTGGACAAAAGTCGGGTTGACAACGATTGCAATGTTGACGGTTGTCTTGGCACTCGCCGAGCCGGAACAGAAAGCAAGGCAAGCGGCCAACGCCACGAAAATTGTGCGATTACGCATAGGGGTCTCCTTGTACTGTTGTGTTGATGGGTGAGTCCGGCAAAAAGTTCTGGGTCGATGAGCAGAGGCCGCCTGAATTACCCCACTCGATCCGCCACGCCCAAAGCCGCGGAAGCATGCCAGGGCAGGCTATCTTTTTCTTAATTTTTTAGCAACGTTTATCCATTCTCCATTCACCCGGCCGGCCGATCTGCCAGGTGTGCGGCACGGTTTGCTGGGGAACTGTGGCAAAAGGAGAGCATCATGCATAAAACTGTTTAATATAGAATATATTGCTGCGATCTGCCCGGCACGGAAATCCATTGGTTTGAGCAAGGAAGGAGAAACCGACATGCCAATTCTCGCCAGTCCCGTTCTTATTGCCGAAGACGATCAAAACACCTCGAAGCTGGTGGCAACCTATCTGGAACGGGAAGGTTTCGTCACCATCGCCGCCTACGACGGTGAAGAGGCGCTGCGCCAGGCCCGCCTCCGGGAACCCGGTTTCGTCATTCTCGATGTGATGCTGCCGAAGATCGACGGCTGGGAGATCTGCCGGCAGTTGCGCAAATTTTCCGACGTGCCGATTCTCATGCTGACCGCCCGCGAGGAGGAGATCGATCGGGTGATGGGGCTTTCCCTGGGGGCCGATGACTATGTGGTCAAGCCATTCAGTCCCCGGGAACTGGTGGAAAGGGTCAAGGCGATACTCCGCCGGGTGCGGCCCGGACCTGCGCGGGAAAAGCGGGTCATGAGCCACGGCGGACTTGTCCTCGACGAGGAAAAGCACAAGGTGAGCGTCGACGGCGCGCCGGTCAACCTGACCTCGTCGGAGTACAAGCTGCTCCAGGCCTTGATCTCCGCACCGGGCCGGGTATTCTCGAGAAACGAGCTGCTCGAGCGATTTTATGATCATGGCGAGACGGTTGTCGACCGGGTCATCGATGTCCATATCGGCAAACTCCGGCAGAAGATCGAGGACGACCCCGCCAATCCGCAACGGATCCTGACCGTCCGCGGGTTCGGCTACCGGTTCGCCGAATCGGACGAAGAGTAAGCATATGCGAAACCGTCTGCTCTGGAAACTGCTCCTGACCAATATCCTGCCGGTGATCGGCATCATTTTCCTCGTCGTCTGGCTGGCAGTCGACATGCTTGCCGCCAAGTATTTCATGGCGCTGATGAAAATCTACGATATCTCTCCCAACAACATCCATCAGATGTTTTTAACCTCGATTCATTATTATCTGGTGTGGGCCAGCCTGGCCGCCCTGGCCTTGGCCTTCATCCTCAGTTTTCTCCTCACCCGAAGGATTCTCCGGCCGCTGTCGCAGATGACCGCCATCACCCGGGAGGTCGCCGCCGGCAATTTCTCCCTGCGGGCCGAAATCGCCAGCGGCGACGAAGTCGGTCAACTCGGCATCGCGTTCAACAATATGGCCGACCGGCTTGGAAAAATCGAACAGCTGCGCAAGACGATGGTAGCGGATGTCGCCCATGAACTGAGAACGCCGCTGACCAATCTGCGCGGCTATCTCGAGGCGCTGAACGACGGAGTAATCCCACCCACCCCGGAAACCTTGCAGATGCTGCAGCAGGAAAATCTCCGGCTGGTCCATCTGGTCGACAACCTGCAGCAGCTCGCCCGGGCCGATGCCGCCAGGGCCTATCTCAAGCGCGAGGAGATTGTCCTGGCCGATCTCGTCGACCAGATGGTCGAACTGCACCGGCTCAATTTCCGGAAAAAGGGGATTTCCATCTCGACCAGGTGGGAAGACGGCGAGACACGGGTCTTCGCCGATCGGGACAAGCTGCTTCAGGCCATGCAGAATCTGCTCGATAACTGCTGCAAATACACGCCCGACAACGGCCGGGTGGTCATTGCGGCAAACAGGGTGGCGGATGGGATACAAGTCGATTTTCACAATAGCGGACCAGGCATTTCCCCCGACGACCTGCCGTTTATCTTCGAACGTTTTTTTCGCGCCGACCGCTCCCGGTCGAGGGATCGAGGCGGAGCCGGCATCGGCCTGGCAATCACCAGGGAACTGATCGAAGCCCACGGCGGTTCGGTCGGTGCCGACAGCGTCCCCGGCGATACCCATATCTGGTTTATCCTGCCTGCCTGAGGGCCGTCTTTACCCGATCTTTACATTTCCTTTGTTCTCCTTTTACATCGACTGACTATTGTTTCCGGTAAGAGGAAGAGCCTCTTGGCAAAACGGCACAAACCTAACCGATAACAAATGATCCCATCAGAGAGAGGTAACCAATGAAAACTCTTTTAATTATTTCTTTGTTCCTGGCGCTTGCAGCCATTGCGGGCATAGCCGCGGAGCAAACGGCCGGACCGCTGGCAGCAGCCGGATCACCGCGACAGACGAAAGGCGAGACGGCAAAGGCCATGTTCGCGGGAGGTTGTTTCTGGTGCATGGAAAAACCCTTCGAACAGCTGGATGGCGTGATCGAAGTGATCTCCGGTTATGCCGGGGGCATAACGAAAAATCCGACCTATGAAAATTACCTTGGCGGTGACCATATCGAGGTGGTGGAAATCACCTTCGAGCCGAAAAAAATCACCTTTCAGCAGCTGCTCGACGTATATTGGCGGCAGGTCGACCCAACCGATGCCGGCGGCCAGTTCGTCGACCGCGGCCATGCCTACTCCACGGCGATTTTCTACGGCACCGACGAACAGCGTCGTCTGGCCGAGGCTTCCAGGACAGAACTCGATAGCCGCGGTCTTTTCCAAAAGCCCATCGTTACCCCGATCCTGCCGTACACCACCTTTTACCGGGCGGAGGAGTATCATCAGGATTACTATAAAAAGAATCCGATCCGTTACAGCTTCTATCGAAGTCGATCGGGAAGGGATGCGTTTCTGCAAAGCGTCGACTGGAGCAAGAATGGTATGGGCAAACAGCAAAGCACCGAAGATCTGAAGAAGCGGCTCACCCCCCTGCAATACGAGGTGACTCAGAAAAACGGTACCGAACCGCCTTTCAAGAACCGGTACTGGGACAATAAAGAGGAGGGAATCTACGTCGATATCGTCTCCGGAGAACCGCTTTTCAGCTCGCTGGACAAATTCGATTCGGGTACCGGCTGGCCGAGTTTTTCCCGGCCTCTGGTTCAAGACAACATCGTCGAAAAGGAAGACCGGCAGCTCTTCTCGGTGCGGACGGAGGTGCGCAGCAGAAAGGGTGATTCCCATCTCGGCCATCTCTTTGACGACGGCCCTATGCCGACCGGGCTGAGATATTGCATCAACTCGGCATCGTTACGTTTTGTTCCGGTGGCGGATTTGGAGAAAGAAGGATTGGGGGAATATGTCAACACGTTTTCCCATGAGCCCGGACATTCCATGACGAATCTTGCGAACAAGGCGCAGTAACTCTCTGCCCCTGCCGGCAGGGATTACCCATGGATCAACCGCGATAATGAGTGGCGGCCAGATATCTTTCAGCAGCCCTGCCGAGGCACAGACGGATAGTAGTGAAGAATTCCGGCCATTCTTTACGAAGGAAATGTTCCACCAAATTTCGTAAGCCCTGTTCCGGCGAATATCCCCTTAGCCGTTGTTTCTTTTTGTTGCTCTCAATATCCCAGATGATTCGACGTCGAGCCTCACTCAGCCGATCACAATTCAGATTGAGCATGTCAATGGTGTGCTGCACCAGTGTTTGCAGATTGAGGTGCTGATTGCCGGGCCAAGCCGGACTGACAGCGCAGGTTTCCGGATCGGGCCGCAGTTTTCCGGTGCTTTTCTCCAGTTTGAAAAGACAAGGCGAAGCTTGAAGCTGAATGGGATTGAGTATCCAGCCCTCACAATGTTCGGCCAACTTGCCGGACTGGATCATCCGATCTTTATGGGCATCGCAGCTGAGGTTGTCGCGCATTGGCGGCAAGTAATGTGCAGGCGAATTACCACGAGCATATGAACCACCGGCACAAACCCCCAACAGATTGTTCCAGTCCAATGCCCAGTTATAAACTGGTGATATGTCCGATTTGGGGTGAAAGTGCTCGACTCGACATTGCAATGGATCGTTATCGTGAATACCGATTTCGCAATATGCACAAAGCCCGCCCTGATCGTGGATGAGTTGGCGACGGCAATCCCCATAAGCGTTTCTTCCACCGGAATGCAGATCATTTTTCATCTGCTCCCAGGTCCCAGCAGGTTCTGCATCGCGATAACGGGTTAGACCAGCCGGCTCGCTTCCGTGCACTACGCGCTTCATTCACCCAGCTCCCATTTGCGATTCTCAATGAGTAAGTCGGCTTCATCCAGCCCCGGTTCATTCCCCTGATAACGTGCATCCAAAATCCGACGCAGTTCCTGAGCTCGCGGACTTTCCCATTGGTCATTTTCGACAAGAGATAAGTACTCTATCAACTCTTTAGTGGCCCTATTGCCGGGCGGCCTGACGTTCTCCAACCCAAAAACCTGTTTCAGCAGGCGCGTCGGTTCCGCACCTTCAGTTCCGGGCGGCGCGGCAAAAATCTGACCATCTTTTAAAATACGAATACACTCCGATGGCACGGTTGTTAAGACTTGCGGGCTGTGAGTAGTAACGATGAATTGAATCTTCGGGAAGGCCTTTCTCAGGTTGGCAAGAATCAATTGCTGCCATTCAGGGTGCAGGTGCATATCCACCTCATCGATTAACACGATGCCTTGTGTTTCGATGGCAGCCCGTTCTCCCAGATGGGCGTTAAGCTGTACGCTGCGAAAGGCAATATCGGCAACTAAGGCGATGGTGTTCCTGATACCATCGCTTAACTGGCTGACCGCCAAACGTCCGTATTGGTCGTGACTGGCGATGGCATCTCCATGGGTATCCGAATACCAGAGGCTTTTCCATCCTGATGGAACAAGCACGGTATCGACAGCTTCTCGAACCGCATTCAATAATGGCGTGAAAGCACTCGATACGCTCATCACCTCTAGCGATGACGCCTCCGGGTTTGCTTCCATATACCGAATTTTTGCTTGAGTATGAGCATTATAAGCATAATGGAACCAGTCCAGAAACAACTTGTAGCTCGATGCCGGCTCCATGCAGTCGATATAGCCGGCGGCGCGGGTATGGAAACCCGAAGCAAACTGTTTTTTGCTGGTAAGTTTTTTCTGACTCCAAAGTCGTCCGGTTCCATAATAGGCAAGGAGTGGCCAATTGGTCCTGTCTTCCCGATTGGCAGCACCCGCCAGCAGCCGTTTGCCATAGACGGCCATATCCTTTGCTTCTTTAATGGTCGTACCGGATTTGGGAGTGTTCACCGCACGTGACCAAACGTATTCACCCCCACCTTCTTCGATTTCTCCCGAAGCAGCCACACGGACAGGAAATACCTGTTCCATCCTTCCCAATTCATCCTTTATCGGTACCTGACGAACATCGGCGGGCTTTATGCCCCTCCCAAACGAGGTTGGGAATACACTCAGATAGGTATCGAAAAGGACTTTTATAGCATCGAGAATGCTTGTTTTCCCCCCACCATTTGAGGCAACAAAAACAGTCAGATCAGATTGCAGCGAACATGTAAGGTTTGAAAAAAGTCGATAATTTTGGAGGCTGATAGTCTTCAGTTTCACAGGGGAGCACTCCTTCAGTGATAAGTAATTGCTTTTTTCGGGAATCCAATAGAATGGCCATCCTCGCCAGAGCCATTTGATCCATCGCTGCCAGGCTACTCTTTCAAACCGATATTTGCAATTTTTTTGCATGCCGGGAGGACGGGCCAAAACTGCCAAGTGCGGAGACCTCACTAAAGGGCTGCACGATAAAATAACCGACGTCGATCGATATCGAGGGGTTAAACACCGGCAGAAGTGATCACCCTGCCGTTTCCGTTTTCTTCTTCCCCCGCCGTTTCAGCCACTGCTGCAGCTGCTCCATATAAATGTAGAACACCGGGGTGACGTAAAGGGTCAGGGTCTGGGAAAAGAGCAGTCCGCCGACCACCGCAAGGCCCAGCGGCCGCCGCGATTCCGCCCCGGC
>CAYTVF010000024.1:23961-30641 GCA_964441345.1 uncultured Desulfopila sp.
AGGGCCGCCATGGTGGTCATCATGATCGGCCGGAAACGGATGATGCAGGCCTCGTGGATCGCGTCGTGGGGGCTCTTGCCCTGCTGCTGGGCGACGACGGCGAAGTCGATCATCATGATGCCGTTTTTCTTGACCAGACCGATCAGCATGATAATGCCGACGAAGGCATAGAGCGACAGCTCTGTCTTGAACAGCAGCAGGGTCAGGAGAGCCCCGAAACCGGCAAAGGGCAGCGCGGTCAGGATGGTCAGCGGGTGGATGAAGCTCTCGTAGAGAATGCCGAGCACAATATAAATGACGATGACCGCCAGCCCGAGCAGCCAGCCCATGCTGGCCTGGGACTGCTGGAATTGCTGGACATTACCCTGGAAGGAGGAGGTGACTCCATCGGGCAGGATGGTGTCGGTCAGCTGCTTCAGCTCGGCGAGCACGTCGCCGAGAGCGGCGCCGGGAACGGTGTTGAACGACAGGGTCACCGAAGGCAGCTGGCCGGTATGGTTGATGGACAGCGGCCCCACGCCCTCCTGCAGCTTTGCCACCGCGGTCAGCGGCACCAGCTTGCCCTGGCTCGACCTGACATACAGCTTGTCGAGCACTGAGGCGTCGGTCCGGTAACGCGGCAGGAATTCCATGATTACGTCATACTGGTCGGTGGCGCCGTTGATCGACGACACCACTCGGTTGCCGTAGGCGCTGTAGAGGGTATCCTCGATCTGCCGCGGCGAAATACCGAGAAGCAGCGCCCGGTCACGGTCGATCTGTATATTCAGCTCGGGATTTTCGAGCTGCAGGTCGCTCGACACATCGAGGAGCTTCGGCTGGTCGTGCATCGCCTCTTCCAGTTTCTTCGCCGAAGCATAGAGGAGATCGAGATCAAGCCCCTGCAGGGTTATCTGGTACAGGCTGCGGGTCCGGCGGCCGCCGACATTGATCGTCGGCCGGTTGATCGGCATGGCCCTGATGCCGGGCACCGAACCCAGTTTCGGCCGGAGCTCCTGGATCACCTGATCGACGCCCAGCTTTCGTTCGGCCCGAGGTTTCAGCACCACCAGCATAAAGGCCGAGGTGTCGACATCGACGAAAAACCGGTCGACATTGTCGTTTTTCTGGAGAATTGCCGCAAGCTGCATGGCATGGTCGACCAGCGACGGCCAGGATATGTCCTGGGCCGATTCGGTATTGATCAGGATCATGTCGCGGTCTTCCGACGGAATGAAACCCTTCGGCACCAGGGTAAAGAGATAGCCGGTGGCAACCAGCACGGCTAAGGAGACGACCATGGTGGCCAGGCGATGGCGAAGCACGAAGAGAAGGCTCCGGTCATAGAGCCCGACCAGCGCCTGGTACAGCTTCTCGGTGGCCAGGTAGGTGCGGCCGTGATGGATGAGATGGGGTTCGCGCAGGAAACGGCTGCAGAGCATCGGCGTCAAGGTCAGGCTGATAAACCCGCTGACCAGGACCGCCACGCCGATGGTCACCGCAAATTCGCGAAACAGGCGACCCATCAGGCCGCTCAGAAAAAAGAGGGGGATGAAGATCGCCACCAGGGAAAAGGTCATCGACAGGATGGTGAAGCCGATTTCCCGTGCCCCGTCGAGGGCCGCCTGCATGCGGCTCTTGCCCATTTCCATATGCCTGACGATGTTTTCCAGCATGACGATGGAGTCGTCGACCACGAAGCCGACCGACAGGGTAAGCGCCATCAGCGACAGGTTGTCCAGGCTGTAGCCGAGCAGGTACATGACGGCAAAGGTGCCGACAATCGACATCGGCAACGACAGACTGGGGATGGTGGTTGCCGAGATGTTGCGGATGAACAGGAAAATCACCATCACCACCAGGGCGAGCGTCAGGAGCATGGTGAACTGGATCTCGTCGACCGAGGCCTTGATCGGCAGGCTGCCGTCCCGCAGGATCGACAACTTGGCCGACGCCGGCAGACTTTCCGAAAAGCTCGGCAGCACCCCCTTCACGGCGTCGGCAACTTCCAGGGTGTTCATCCCCGGCTGTTTGTATACCGCGAGAAAAATCGACTGCGCTTTACTGGTTTTGGTGAAAAACCAGGCGGCGGCCTGATCGTTTTCGACACTGTCGATGACGGTTGCCACCTCGGCCAGCCGCACCGGCCGCCCGTTGCGGACGGCCACCACGATGTCCCGATATTCCTCTGCTCCAGTGAGCTGGCCATTGTCCTGGAGGGTGACCTTGCGTTTTGCACTTTTCAATTCGCCCATCGGCCGGTTGGTGTTTTGGGCGTCGACGGCGCCGGCCACGTCGGTCACATCGAGATCGAAGGCCTTCATGGCAATCGGATCGAGCTGGATACGGACGGCATATTTCTGCGAGCCGCGCACCGCCACCTGGGCCACGCCGAGAATGGTCGACAGCCGCTGACTGATGGTCTGGCCGTATTGATCGAGCACGGTCAGCGGCAGGGTATCGCTGGCCAGCGAAATATAGAGAATCGGCAGATCGGAAGGGTTGGCCTTGCGGAAGGTCGGCGGCGAGGGCATCCCGTCGGGCAGCCGGCCCGCCGCCGAACTGATCGCCGACTGCACATCCTGAGCGGCCGAATCGATGTCGCGTTCCAGGGAAAACTGCAGGGTAATCTGGGTACGGCCGGAAGTGGACACCGAACTCATCGAGTCGATGCCGGCAACGCGGGAAAACTCCTTCTCCAGGACCGTTGCGATCGAAGAGGCCATGGTGTCGGGACTGGCCCCCGGCAGCGTCGCCGTGATATTGATGGTCGGGTAGTCGACATTTGGCAGATCGCTGACCGGCAGCAGTTTGTAGCTGATGAGACCAAAGAGCAGGATGGTCAGCATGACCAGGACGGTCATGACCGGCCGGCGGATAAAGAGGTCGGACACCCCTATCATGGCATGCTCCGCGATGGTTCGGGCCCGGCAGCTGCAGGCTGAGCAGCCTGGCCTGGGGCTGAAGCTGCCCGATCCTCGACTTTCGCCCCGTTGGTCAGCTGCAGCTGGCCGTCGGTCACCACCCGTTCACCGGGTACGAGGCCGCTTTCGACCACAGTCTCTCCAGCGACGATCGTGCCGATAGCGATCCGCCGGTCCTCAACGGTCATATCGTCTTTTACCACGAAGACATGGGCGCCGTCCTGGGCAACCTGGATCGCCTGACTCGGCACGACCGTGATCCCCTCGCGCGTGGTGATAATCAGCCGCACATCGACATATTGGCCGGGCCACAGGGATTTGCCGCGATTGCCCACCTCCGCCTTCAGCAGGATGGTGCCGGTGGTCGAGTCGACGCTATTATCGAGAAAGGAGAAGGTACCCTCCAGCTCGCCGCCGGGTCCGGCGATCAGGACCTTCAGCGAACCCGCCTCGCGATACTTCTGCAACTCGCCGAAATACCTGCCGGGAACGGTGAAGGAGACCTTGATCGGATCGACCTGGTTAATGGTCACCATCGCGGTGTCGCTGTTTTCCTTTATCAGGTTGCCGACGGCCACCGGCAGTTGTCCGGTGCGGCCGTCGATCGGCGCGAGAATCGTGCAGAATTCCAGCTGCAGCCGACCATTTTCGACCGCCGCCTCGTCCGCCTTGATGGTGGCGGCAAGCGTCGCCACCTTGGTTTCCGCCTGATCGGCCTGTTCCGTCGAGACATAGCCTTTTTTTGCGGCCTTGGTGTAGCGTTCGTACTCCTTGCGGGCGTTATCCTGTTCCGCCCGGTCACGGGCGAGCGCCCCCCGGGCCTGATTGAGCCTCGCGGTAAGGGGCCGGGGGTCGATGGTGAAAAGCACATCACCCTTCCCCACCTCGTCGCCTTCCTTGAAATGGATGGTCTGCAGGGTGCCGGTGATCTGCGATTTGATGGCCACCGTGGCAAAAGGTTCCACCGTGCCGACGGCCCGGAGCTCCACCGGCACGGTCTTTTGTTCGGCCTGACCGACAAGCACCGGCAGCGCCCGCTTTTTGGACCGATCTTCCACTTTGGCCTTGCCGGCCGGATTGTCGGAACAACCGGCAAAGATAAGGAGTATGAGAAAGAGAAAAAGGCCCGGCAGGAAGCGCGATGGAGTTATGGCGGTCCTGGCTATGGCGGTCCTGGCTATGGCGATCCTTATTGGCGACATATATTGGCTCATAGCTGGTGATTATCTTGTAGAGTTTTTGCAGGGTCGATAGCAGGTGGTGCGCTCATCCAGCCGCCGCCCAAGGCCTTGAAGATGGCGACCAGAGCAAGGTGCAGCCGCTGTTCGCTCAGGGCGAGCTGATCCTCGGACTGATAGAGGGCGCGCTCGGCCTGCAGCACGTTAAGAAAATCGGCCAGACCCGTCTCAAAGAGACCGTTGGCCATCATCACCGCCCTTTCGCCGGAATGGACCGCCTCGCCGAGGATGCGCAGGGTCTCCTGTTCTTTGGCAAAGGCGACCAGACCGTTTTCGACTTCGGTAATGGCGGTAAGCACCGTCTGTTCATACTCAGCCAGGGCCGCATCCCGGCGGGCCTCGCTGATTTCGATGCCGGCGCGCACCTTTCCCTGATTGAAAAGAGACAAGGTAATCACCGGACCGACGGACCAGTAGCGGCTGCCGCCGGTGACGAGGTCGGACAGACTGCTGCTCTGCAGCCCGAGTAACGCGGGCAGGGAAAATCTGGGAAAAAGATCGGCGGTGGCGACCCCGATTTCGGCGGTGGCGGCGGCCAGTCGACGTTCGGCGGCGCGGATATCGGGACGCTGCCTGAGCAGATCGGACGGCAGATTCACCGGGATCGGGCCGGGCGCCAAGGCGATGAGTTTCTCTTCGGACAGCTCGCCGATCAGGCTTGCCGGGTTTTGTCCGATAAGGAGCGCCAGCTGGTGCATCGACGTGCCGATCGAGATCTGCAGGGCCGGAACCTGGGCTTTGGTCAGGGAAAGCTGGGTCCCCGCCTGCACCAGATCGAGCTCGTTGCCAAGCCCCATCTCGAAACGGCCCCGGACCACGGCTACGGTTTTCTCCTGGGTGGCGATATTGTTGCGGGTTGCGGCCAGCCGTTTCCGGCTGCCGCGCAATTCCAGGTAATTTCTCGCGACCTCGGCCTGCAGGGAGACCAGCACATCGCGCAGATCCTCGTGGGAGGCGGCAAGCGAGGCATCGGCCGCCTCGACCGCCCGCCGCACCCCGCCGAAGATATCAAGCTCCCATCTGGCATCGAAACCGACCTGAAAAAGGTCCTGGTTCCCCCCCGAAGATGAGGCGTTTTCGCTCCGTCTGCTGTGGGTGGTTGCAGCCGTACCGCCGACGGACCCGGTTGCCGCGGCAATAAGCCGCCCGGCCCTGGCCTCGCGGATGCGGGCTTCGGCTTTTTTAAGGTTATGATTGGCGGCCGCGGCCCGCGTCATCAGCGAATCGAGCAGCGGGTCCTGAAACAGCGACCACCATTGCCCGCCGGAAGTATCGGCCGCAGGGGCGATATTGGCCACGGCCTCATGCCACACCGCCGCCATTTCCGGCTGCGGGGGTTGATACTCGGGACCCACCGCAACGCAGCCGGAGAGCAGGAGCAGCAAAATCGCGCTGAAACCCGCGCGAAAACCCCCGCTAATAGCCTTCCCCAGGTTTTTCCGGCTGTATGTAGTCATCGAGGAAGAAATCATCCGGTGTTGAAATAGGCGGGTAATGGAGAGAGGCGGAAAAAATGGTTGCCTGGAAAAGATTTCGGTAGAGAGTCAGGATCAACTATAGGAATTCTCTACCTTGTCCACAAGTTAAAGACAAGGGAATTATTCAAGAGTATCTCTCAGTACCCGAAACCAGTTTCGATAGGCGATTTTTTCAAGCGCCGGCCGATCGAAACCTGCCTCGGCCAGGAGGGTGAGGATTTTCGGCAAGCCCGCCACACTGCCCAATTCCTCGGGCAGGAACCCCGTCAAAAATTCTTATATCGTCGAGTGTTGGGGGTATGGGTGTCCCGGAGCAGCTGTTTACCTGTCCGATGCGGCGCGAATATCTTTAATCAGCAGAAAAAGATGTCTCTTGTCCGTAGGAGAGGGCATAAAACCGAAATGCCGGTAAAAGGACGCTGCGGAGTCGTCTTTTGCATGAACAGCAAGGGCGCGTACCCCGACGATGTCGGCGGCCTGCAAGGTACGCCCCAAAGCATCCAAAAGCAGCCCCGCCCCAATGCCGCGCCCCTGCCATTCGCTATGCACGGCAAGCCGCGCCAGAACAAGGAGGGGAATGGGGTACCGTGGCATGCCTTTGACGACCCGCGCGGGCGCATCGGCGTGCCGCACTTCGCCCGCAACAATCGTATAGAATCCGATAACCGTTTTGCCGCTCAAGCCAACATAGGTTTGGGATGAGCTCACTTGCTGGGCTTGCAGGGCGTGGCGAATAAGGAAGCGGTTTAGCTCAGGCTGTCCGCAATCGAAGGCCTCGATCTCGTGTGTTCGCTGTAATTTTTCTATGTACAGGGCGTTTTTCACGACTTGTCGTCAAAAACGGAGGGCTCACGAAACAGCCGTTCAAGGCGCGGTTTGCGTTGCGGTGGCGCATCGAGGGCGGCAACGAAGGCCTCCCATTTTTTTTCGTCGAGCGTGAAAACCTTCCGATCAGCTAACCGTTCTTCGGCTTCGCTGAGTGCCGTTTCAAGAACGAATTCGCTAACGGATTTTCGAGCGAACGTCGCCGCTGCTTGCAATGTCTGTTTAGCAGACTTGCT
>CAYTVF010000025.1:0-30271 GCA_964441345.1 uncultured Desulfopila sp.
TTCTCGCGAAAAGTGAGGAGGTCAATCTGGAAAAGCTTTCGAAAGACGCAACTCTAAAAAAATAAAAGCCGGATCATCTCCGGAATATGATTTGCCGAGTCCCTTGCGGGGGAAAGGGAGAAACGAGCCCATGTCTACCAGGAAATCTCATTATACGCTTGCATCCCTGCTGAAAGGCGTGGACTACCGGGTTGTGGGGTCATGCGCCGCCAACTCCCTCGAAGGGTGTCCCATTACCTCGATTACCTCCGACTCCCGGACCGTCATTCCCGGGAGTCTTTTCGTCGCCCTGCCCGGAGCGGAAAGCGACGGTCATAACTTCCTGGAAAATGCCATTCATAACGGCTGTGCCGCGGTGCTCTGCGCGGCCGGCAGGCTCAGCTCGGGGCAATTTCAGGACTGGCGGGTCGCAGTTGTTGAAACCGCCGATACCTACAACGCCTACGCTGCGGTTGCCGCCAACTATTTCGACCGGCCCGCCGAAAAACTCACCCTTGTCGGGGTGACCGGCACCAACGGCAAGACCACGGTAACCTACCTGCTGGAGCAGGTCTTGCTCAAGTCCGGCTTCTCCGTCGGCGTCATCGGCACGGTAAATAACAGATATACAGCGAAAAATGGCGAGCAACGAATAATCGGTACCCGCTTCACCACCCCCGAGGCCTTTCTCCTGCAGCAGCTGCTGCGGGAGATGGTCGATCAAGGGGTAGAGTATGTTGTCATGGAGGTCTCCTCCCACGCCCTCGACCAGCAGAGGGTCGGTGAAATCGTTTTTGCCGTCGCCGCATTTACCAATCTGAGCCGCGATCATCTGGATTATCACCTCGATATGGATGAATATTTCCGGGCCAAAGCCAAGCTTTTTTCCGAGTACCTGGTGGAGCGGGGAACGGCGGTGCTGCCGGTTCTGGACGAACGGTCGGAGAATCCGGCATGGCTCAGGTCGCTGCACGAGATATGTGCCGGAACCGGGAAAAAAATCGTCAGCTGGGGTGAAAACGAAACGGCGATCGTCAGTGTCGGCAGTTTTACCTCCCGGCTGTCGCAAACCGATCTGGTCCTGCGGACCCCGTCCGGCCAACATGTTTTTTCCACACCTCTGGTCGGCCGCTTCAACATCGACAACATTCTTACGGTATTTGCGCTGTGTTGCGCATTGCGGCTCGACGAAGCGGTGGTCTGCCAGGCCCTGACCACCGCAACCGGGGCGCCGGGCAGGCTGGAAAGGGTGACCGCCGGTGACGATTGGCCTTCCCGGGGACCGGTGGTTTTCGTCGATTATGCCCATACCCCGGATGCCTTGGAAAAAGTGCTGTTGACGGTTGGGGCCTTGCCCCGTCGCCAGCTTATTGGCGTCTTTGGCTGCGGCGGCGACCGGGACAAGGGAAAAAGGCCGGTGATGGGCGGGATCGCCGCCAGGCTGTGCGATGTTGCGATTGTGACCGACGACAATCCGCGGACGGAAGATCCTGACCAGATTGTCGAGCAGATTCTGGCCGGCATCCCCGGCGGACCGGCGGCGGTCAAGGACCCGTCCTGGCTTGCCGGGCGGAGTCCATCGGCACGGGGATGCACGGTAATCCGGGATCGGAGAACGGCCATTGCCATGGCTATCAAGGCGGGCGGCCCGGAAGACATCGTCGTTATTGCCGGGAAAGGGCATGAACCCTACCAGCTGACGATCCAGGGGAAAAGATTTTTCGACGACCGGATGGAGGCCGGCAATGTCCTCCTGTCCTGGACCGATACACTCGCGGCGGAAGCGGTAGGCGGTGAATTGCAGCCGGGAAGCCGAACCGGCAAGCTGCTGGGCCCGGTAATCACCGACAGTCGAATAGCCTCCGGTGGCGGACTTTTTGTCGCTTTGCGGGGCGAAAACCACGATGCCCACGACTTCGCCGGACAGGCTGTAGCAAGCGGAGCATCCTGCCTCCTCCTTGAGCGGGTGCCGGCTACGGTCGCGGCCGCGGATGTCAGCCGGATCATCGTGGCGGATACCCTGCAGGCTCTCGGCGACCTCGCCGCGTTTCGCCGGAGACGGCTGGCGCGGATGGCAGAGCAGGTGGTCATCGGCATCACCGGCAGCTGCGGCAAGACCACGGTCAAGGAAATGGTCGCGGCGATTCTTGCCAGAAAGTGGCCGGAGGGGGCGGAAAACCCGTCCGGCTGTGTCCTGAAAACCAGAGGTAATTTTAATAATATCATTGGCTTGCCTCTGTCTCTCCTGCCGCTTGATCTGAGTCATAAGGCGGCAGTCCTGGAAATGGGCATGAATCGCCCGGGCGAGGTGAGCCGGCTGGCGGCAATAGCCGATCCCGATATCAGCTGTATTACCAATATCCATGGCGCCCATCTTGAAGGCTTGGGATCCATAGAAGGGGTGGCAAGAGCCAAAGAGGAACTCTTCGCCGGCACCGGCCCATCCGGGGTGCTGGTGATCAACCTCGACGACTCTTGGGTGAGAAGCCTGGCCGGCAAATACCCGCAGCGCAAAATCACCTTTGCGGTATCCCCGGAGGCCCACAGCCAGAACCCGGATTTTTGGGCGTCCGACATTGTCCAGGACGATGGCGGCGCGGTCATCTTTACCATGCACCACGGCGGGCAGACCGCGGAGATTCATCTTTTCACCGCAGGCCTGCACAATGTCGGCAACGCGCTGGCCGCGGCGGCCACCGGCCATGCGGAAGATCATCACCACCAGGGCCAGCAGCACGATCTTCAGGTTCTTCCAGGTTCCGAAGGCCTCGGTGAAGGGCGCTTTGGCGGCGGGAGCGACAATGGTGGAGATTACGGCGGGACTGGCTGATTTCCGGCCTGCCGACAAGCGCATGGAGATACTCCGCACCAAGGCGGGTTTTACGGTGATCAACGATACCTATAACGCCAATCCGGCCTCCATGGCTGCCGGGCTCAGAACCCTGAAGCAGATGGCCAGGAAATCGGCGACGGCGATTATCGGCGATATGCGTGAGCTGGGGGATTCGTCCGGCCGGGCGCATTTCGATATCGGCAAACTCATTGCCGAATTGGCCATAGATCGGGTGGGGGTGGTCGGTGCATTCAGCGGGGAAGTCCGGCAGGGGGCAATTGCCCATGGATTTGCCGGGGAGCGCATTCGGACGTTTCCCGACAAGGACGCCGCGGTGACCTGGATAAAAGAGATGATTGCGACAAAAAAGATTGGAAAAGAGGATGTGATCCTGGTAAAGGCATCCCGTGGTTTGCGTTTTGAAACCATAGTGGCAAAGCTGATTGAAGAAGGGGCTTGACCGAGAGGTTCTCTCCTTCCAGTTTTACTGAAACAACCAGCCGGAAACAACCAGCCGGAAACAACCAGCAACAATCTATTTTGTGAGCCTGATAATTTATGTTGTATCATTTCCTCTATCCCCTGCACACCGAGCTGAGCATTTTTAATGTCTTCCGCTATATCACCTTCCGCTCGATCGGCGGCGCGCTCACCGCCTTTTTGCTCGTCCTGATTTTTGGGCCGCTCTTTATCCGGACCATGCGGCGGTTTCAGATCGGCCAGGTTGTTCGCGACGATGGTCCGGCAAGCCACCTGGCCAAGCAGGGAGTGCCGACCATGGGGGGATTGCTGATTCTTTCGGCTATTTTTGCGGGGACCCTGTTATGGGCTCGTCTCGATATCGTCCTGGTCTGGATGGGGCTATTTATCACGCTGTTTTATGGCTGCATCGGCGGGCTGGACGATCTGCGCAAGATCAAGAAGAAGAACTCCAACGGCTTGAGCGCCAGGGGAAAGCTGGTCCTGCAGGTTGTCGGGGCGACAGTGGTGGGACTTTTCATTTTTTTCAGCCCGGGCTTCGACGGACATTTGAGTATGCCGTTCCTGAAAAATTTCCGTCCGGATCTCGGCTGGTTTTACGTGGTCTTCGCGGTGGTCGTCATCGTCGGCTCCTCGAATGCGGTGAATCTTACCGATGGCCTGGATGGTCTGGCCGCCGGCCCGACCGTGGTGACCGCCGCGGTCTATCTGGTGTTTTCCTATCTCGCCGGCCATGTTGTACTGGCCGAATATCTGCAGCTGCCGTATGTTCCCGGCAGCGGGGAACTGGCCATTTTCTGCGGGGCGATCTTTGGCGCGTGTCTTGGCTTTTTGTGGTTTAACGCCTATCCGGCCCAGATGTTTATGGGCGATGTCGGCTCGCTGGCCCTGGGCGGGGCGATCGGCTCGATTGCCATTATCATCAAGCAGGAGTTTCTCCTGGCGATAGTCGGCGGAATATTTGTTATGGAAGCCCTGTCGGTTATCATGCAGGTCGGTTATTTTAAACTCACCAACGGCAAGCGGATTTTCTTGATGGCGCCCTTCCACCATCATTTTGAGAAAAAAGGGTGGCATGAGCCGAAAGTTGTGGTCAGGTTTTGGATTGTCTCGATTATCCTCGGCCTTTTTGCCATTGCCACGTTGAAGTTGAGATGATGAAAACAGCAGCCATGATACATCCCGGAGTAAAGGTAGCAGTGGTTGGCCTGGGCATTTCCGGGCGGGCGGCGGTTCATTATGCCCGGCAATGCGGGGCGGAGGTGCGGGTATCGGACAGTCGGCCCAAACAGCGTTTTCTCGTGGAAGAGCAAAAGTTTCTGGCGGCGACGAATGTTCTCTGGGAAGCAGGCGGCCATACCCTGGAATTTCTGCGACAGGCCGATCTCATTCTGGTCAGTCCCGGAGTAAATCTCGAATTACCGGTAATGCGGGAATTACGCAGCGCCGGGCTGCCCCTGGCCGGAGAACTTGGCGTGGCGGCAGGCCTCATTACCGTTCCGGTGGTCGCCGTGACCGGCACCAACGGCAAGACCACGGTGACCACCCTGATCGGCGAGCTGTTGCGGGGATCGGGAAGAAAGCCGTTTGTCGGCGGCAATATCGGCACCCCGGTCTATGAATATCTGTGCCGGCCGGCGGAGTATGACGTTGTTGTGGTCGAAGTGTCGAGCTTTCAGCTGGAAAGCGCCGGTACCTTTGCGCCGCAGGTCGGGGTGCTGCTCAATATCACTCCGGACCATCTCGACCGGCACGGCAGCCTGGAAAATTATGCCCGGGTGAAAATGCAGCTTTTCAAGCACCAGAAACCAGGCGATGTCGCCATTATCAACGGGGACGACCGGCTCTGCCGAAAGTTGCCGGACGGAGCGGCGGCGGAAGTTCGCTCTTTCGGCTGTAATGCACATAACATAAAAAGCACAAAAAGCACAAAAAACACAAAAAACGCGGCAGTACTTGTTGATGACAAGATTTGCTTGACGACCCATGGCGAAGTGGAGGAATATTCCCTGGCCGGGACCTCTCTTGGCAACAGTGTCGGCATGCAGAATGGCGCCGCGGCGATACTTGCGGCGCGCGCGCTGGGCTGCACCAGAGAGCAGATCATGGCCGGGCTGAAGGCATTTCGTCTTGCACCGCATCGTATCGAATTTGTCGCCGAAGTGGACGGAGTCTCCTATTATAACGATTCCAAGGCGACCAATACCGGCGCGGTCATCGCAGCCCTCCGGCAGTTTCCCGGCAACGTCATCCTTATTGCCGGCGGCCGGGATAAAGGGGATGACTATCGGCTGCTGAGGGAGAGTGTGGCGGGACGGGTACGGCTGGTGCTAGTTATCGGCGAGTCCGCCGGCCTGCTGGAAGAGGCCCTGGCGGACGTCGTGCGGCTCTGCCGGGCCGGATCGATGGAGGAAGCCGTCCGTCTGGCCGCGCAAGAGGGGCGACCGGGCGATGTGGTCTTGCTGTCGCCGGCCTGTGCCAGCTTCGATATGTTTACCAGTTACGGTCATCGCGGCAATGAATTTAAAAAAGAGGTCATGAACCTGCGACCGGCGGAACGACCGGGTGATGGGGTAAGGCACAGTTGAAGAACAATCGCGCAAATATCCGCGTCCTGCTGACGGGAGGAGGAACGGGCGGCCATCTCTTTCCGGCTGTCGCCGCGGCCCAGGAATTTCAGCGCCAGCTGCCGGAGACGCAGATATTGTTTGTCGGCACCAGGCGCGGCGTCGATACGAAAAGCCTTGCGGTCTACGGCTTTCCGAGCGAAAGCATCCGATGCTACGGGCTCAAGGGCAAAAATCCGCTGGAGCTGCTGAAAGCGCTCGCCATCCTGCCCCTCTCCTTTATCCAGGCGGGCAGGATCATCCGCCGGTTTCGGCCGGATATCATTTTCGGGGTCGGCGGATATGTCACCGGACCGGTGATTGTTGCCGGGAAAGCCATGGGCATTCCCGCGGTTATTCATGAACAGAATTCCGTTCCGGGGCTGGCCAACCGCAAGCTCGGCCGGCTGGTCGACCGGGTCTGTCTGTCAATGGCCGGCAGCGGCGCCTGGTTTCCGGCGGAAAAGACAGTCTACACCGGCAATCCGGTGCGCCGGGATATTCTCGACCTGGCGCAAAGTCCTCCGCCGCGCAAAGATCAGAAAAGAACCCTGCTGGTACTTGGCGGGAGCCAGGGGGCCCGGGCCGTCAACCAGCTGGTCGCCGAAGGTCTGCGGAGTCTGCCGGATGATGTGCTGGCGGACCTCAGACTGATCCACCAAACCGGCGAGGCGGATGCGGCAACTGTCCGGGAGCAGTATGCCGGGAGAGGAATCGACGCGCTGGTGCAGCCGTTTTTTACCGGCATGGCTGAAGTATATGGTCAGGCTGACCTGCTGGTCTCCAGGGCCGGGGCCACCACCCTGTCGGAAATTGCCGTTTTGGGTAAACCGGCGATCCTCATTCCCTATCCCTACGCGGCCGACAACCATCAGGAAAAAAACGGCGACCATTATGTGGCCGGCGGCGGCGCCATCCAGTACCGCCAGAGTGAGCTCAGCAGTACCAGGCTTGCCGAACTGATCGGCAACCTCATCCGGGACGAGAACACCCTGAACGTCATGGGGAAGGCCATGAAAGCGCTGGCATTTCCCGACGCCGCGGCAAAGATAGTGGCCTGCTGCCTGCAGGTAATGGAGGAAAAAAGAGGATGCAGGATGCCATGAACAGGAAAACGAAACATATCCATTTTGTCGGAATCGGCGGCATCGGCATGAGCGGCATTGCCGAACTTCTGCTGAATCTCGGCTACAAGGTCTCCGGCTCCGATCTCAGCTGCTCGACGATTACCGAAAATCTTGCCCGGCTTGGCGGCATTGTCTATCAAGGTCATCGGAGCGAGTGGATCAAAGGCGCCAATGTGGTGGTGACATCGTCGGCGATTCCGCAGGATAACCCGGAGGTTGTCCGGGCCCGGGAAACCAATGTGCCGGTAATCATGCGGGCTGAGATGCTTGCCGAGCTGATGCGGTTGAAGAAGTACGGGATCGCCATTGCCGGCAGTCACGGCAAGACCTCGACTACCTCGATGGTCAGCTGGATGCTGGCCAGTGCCGGTCTGGATCCGACCATTGTCATCGGCGGCAAGGTCGATGCCTTAGGCGGCAACGCCAAGCTCGGGGCCGGAGAATATCTGGTGGCGGAGGCGGATGAGAGCGACGGTTCTTTCCTGAAGCTTTCACCGGTCGTCGAGGTTGTAACCAATATTGACCTCGAACACCTCGATTACTACCGGGACCTCGATCACATCAAGGCAACATTTTTAGAGTTTATCGCTAAGATTCCGTTTTATGGCGCGGCGATTGTCTGTCTGGATGACGAAAATATCGCCGATATTCTCCCCTCCATTAAAAAGCGAACGATTACCTACGGTCTTACCCCGCAGTCGGATATCCATGGGGACGGTATTTTCTGGCAGGACGGCAGGATTCATTTTACCGTCAAAAGTGCGGCCGGCGAACTTGGCAAGCTCGATATCGCTCCGCCGGGAATCCATAATGTCTATAATGCGCTGGCGGTGGTATGCGTCGGCCTGGAACTGGAGATTTCCTTCGCCAAGATAAAAGAGGCGCTCGGGAGTTTTGCCGGCGTGCAGCGGCGCATGCAGAAAAAAGGCGAGATCGCCGGGATTACCGTGGTCGACGATTACGGCCACCATCCCACCGAAATAAGGGCTACGCTTGCCGCGATCAAACAGGCCTGGCCGGAAAAAAGGCTGGTCGTCCTGTTTCAACCCCATCGCTATTCGCGGACCAAGGCTTTGTTCAAAGAATTTCAGACCTGCTTCCACAAGGCGGATTGTCTCGTTATGACCGATATTTATGCGGCAAGCGAGCAACCTCTGGAAGGTGTGACCAGCGAGAGTCTGCTTGAAGCGACCATAAAGCACGGTCAACGTCACACCCGCTACATCGGCCGGGTGGAAGCAATGGCGGAAGAATTGCTGCCGTTTCTGGCCGCGGGCGATCTGGTGCTGACCCTTGGCGCCGGCAATATTGTCAGGGTCGGCGAGGAGTTGCTTGAGCTGCTGAGTGGCGAAAAGGGGGCAAAGGTGTGAATGGCGGACAGCAAAAGAGACTGGCTTCCCTGCTTTCGCAGCCGGTAAAGTGGCAGTGCCGGCTTGACTGCTATACCTCTTTTGCCATCGGCGGGCCGGCCGAGGCGGTGGTCGTGGTCGATCTGCGCCAGGAATTGGCGCCCCTCATCAACTACCTGGCGGAGGAGCGGATTGGTTGGCGGGTCATCGGCCGGGGCACCAATCTGCTGGTCAGGGATGAGGGGTTTGCCGGGGTCATTGTCCTGCTTGGCCGGGAGTTTCTGCACTCTTTGACAACGTCGTCGGCGGATGGCGCGGTCGTTGTCAGAGCCGGCGGGGGGTGCGGTCTCGCCAGACTTTCTTTGCGGTGCGCGGAGAGTGGTCTGACCGGGCTGGAGTTTGGTTGCGGCATCCCCGGGACGGTTGGCGGTGCGGTAGTAATGAATGCCGGGGCATGGGGGCAGGATATCTCCGCCATTCTGCGCAGCGTAACGGTAGTGACCCCCGGCGGGGAGGAGACAATCCCGCGGGATAACCTGGGCTTTTCGTATCGCCGCTGGGATGGGTGGGAGCGGTATCAGGGGATGGCTGTTGTTGCCGAAGTGGAATTGTCTTTACGGCGAGGGGAAGTTGCCGCCATTAAGGCTCAGTGCAAAATGATGCAGGAGAAAAGAAAGGCCTCGCAGCCCCATGAATATGCCAGTGCCGGGTCATTCTTCAAGAATCCTCCCCATGACAGTGCCGGTCGATTGATCGAGGCCAGCGGGTTGAAGGGGATGATATTCGGCGGGGCAATGGTATCCGAGCTGCACGGCAACTTTCTCGTCAATAGGGGCGGGGCGACGGCCGGTGATGTTCTGCACCTGATGAAGGTCATTCAGGAGAAGGTAAAAAAAGACTGGGGCGTCGTGCTGGAGCCCGAAGTGCATTGTATCTGAAGATGATGAAGCTGCCCTCCGCAATAAAGAAACTGGCTGCCCTGATTCCCGGGAAAAGAAAGGCCGGCAACGCTTATCTGAAAAGCGAGTTGCGCATTCAGGCCGGGCCGGGAGACAATGGCAGGTTTCCGGTACGCCGTCATCGCCTGGAGAGATGGAAGCAACGGCTGCTGGCAAGGAAACGAAGAAGCGAGGAGGGGTACAGCAAACCTGCGGGCAATAATAAACTGGCGGTGCGGCTAGGCGGACTACTGATTGTTGCGGCAGCAGTTCTTACGATCTGGGGCTTCGGGGGCAAGGAGAAGCTTTGGCACGGACTCCAGTCGATTGCCTTCTTCAAGGTCAGTGCGATTGAATTTTCCGGCTGCTCGGTGGTGTCCAGGGACAGGTTGACGGAGGCGTCGGGCATAATTCTGCGCCAGACCAGTCTGTTCGGCCTGAACAGTTCGCAGATCGAGGCCGGGCTTGTCGCGGTGCCCTGGGTTGAGAAAGCGGTGGTGAGAAGGAACTGGCCTTCGACGATTAAGATTGCGATAGAGGAAAATGTCCCGATGGCCATCATCCATACTCCGCAATCCCGGGATGCGCAGCTGCAGTATATCGACACGAATGGGCTGCCGATCCTGCCGGTTTCTCCCGGAGCGGATGTGGATTTCCCGGTTATCACCGGCCTTATGGAAATTGCCGATGAGCAACAGCGGGCAAAATCGCTGGCCGAGGCCCTGATTTTCCTGAAGAAAGTTCAAACCAACGATCCGCATCTGCCGGCGCAGTCGGTCTCCGAGGTTCATGTTAATCAGGTCGGTGAAATCGTGGTATATATGGTCGAATACCCGTTTCCAATTTTCTTCGGAAGTGGTAACACTAGGCAGAATTATTCGCGACTGATTCAGGTTCTCAGGGCGATTTATAAAAAGCCGAACGGCAAGGAACTGCTTTCCCAGATTGCCTATATTCAGATGGATTATTTGAACGACAAGGTGCTCGTCGCCCAGCGTGGCCCGGGTTGATAATAGGAATGGATGACAAAAATATAAAAACGGTAACCAGCGAACTCGACGTTGTCAGTCAGCAGAGAGTCGACTCGGAGAGGCAGGAGCAAGGGGAGCTTGTTGTCGGCCTCGACATCGGCACAACCAAGATCTGCTGTGTCGTCGGGGAGATGTTCGATGACCGGGTTGAGGTGATCGGCGTTGGCACGGTCCCGTCGAAGGGGCTGAAAAAGGGTGTGGTCGTCAATATCGAGAGTACGGTCAATTCGATTCGCCAGGCGGTTGCGCTGGCGGAAGAATCGGCCGGCTGCGACCTGCGATCGGTATATGTCTACGTTGGCATAGCCGGCAACCACATCAAGGGATTCAACAGTCCGGGCATTCTGGCGATCAATAATCGCGAGATTAAACAGGCGGATATCGACGAGGTCATAGCCGCCGCCAGGACCGTCAAGATTTCGGAAAACCA
This sequence comes from uncultured Desulfopila sp., assembly GCA_964441345.1. Classification (GTDB taxonomy): domain Bacteria; phylum Desulfobacterota; class Desulfobulbia; order Desulfobulbales; family Desulfocapsaceae; genus Desulforhopalus_A. The sequence goes on from CAYTVF010000025.1 coordinate 10,774, forward strand.
GCGGATTATCCATGTGATGCCCCAGGAGTACATGGTCGATGACCATACCGGCATCCAGAATGCCATCGGGATGACCGGCGTCCGTCTGGTTACCAACGTCCATATCGTCACGGCGGATATCGGCGCGGTACACAATCTGGTGACCTGCTGCAACAAGGCCGGGCTCGAAGTGGCGGAATTGGTGCTTGAATCGATCGCTTCCGCCGCCGCGGTCTTAAGCAAGGACGAGATGGAACTCGGGGTGGCGCTTATCGATATCGGCGGCGGCACCACCGATCTCGCGGTTTTTTGCGACGGCACCATCCGCCATACCTGCGAAATCGGACTGGGCGGCCACAATCTCACCAACGATCTGTCGGTGGGACTGCGCACTCCCCTGCAGGAGGCCGAGCGCTTAAAGGAGGATTTCGGCGGGGCGATCTCTTCGGTCATCAAGCCGAATCTGGTGGTCGACGTCCCGACCGTCGGAGACCGCGAGCCGCGCAAGGTGACGCAGAAGGTGCTGGTCGATATCCTGGAGGCGCGAGTTATTGAAATTCTTGAAATTCTTGATCGGGAACTGATTGCTTCCGGGCAGAAAACGAAGATAAACGGCGGCATTGTTCTGACCGGGGGGACCGCACTGCTGACCAATCTGGCCGAATTGGCCGAGCAGATTTTCGATCTGCCGGTGCGGATAGGATATCCGGTCGGATTGACGGGGAAGGTCGGTGAACTCAATAATCCCCGCTGTACCACCGCTGCCGGCTTGGTATTGTTTGGCAAGAAGAAACAGGGGGCCATGGGCAGACAGGATGGCAACGTCATCAGCCGGGTCAGGGACTGGCTCAAAAAAATGATGTGAAAGAGAGTTTTCTGTTTGCGAGGCATTCGCGGAGTGCTATATTAATGCATTAATAATATTCGGACGTTATCGCCGTATTCCGGTGGAAACAAAAGAATTCAATAGGGGGTTTAACATGCCGTTCAGGATGGCGGAATCGGAAAGTGTTGCAGTCGTGAAAGTTATTGGTGTCGGTGGTGGCGGCGGCAATGCCATCAACACGATGGTTGCCAATAAGCTTCAGGGGGTTCAGTTTATTGCGGCCAATACTGACAAACAGGCCTTGAATCAGTCGAAAGCCGATGTCTGCATCCAGCTGGGACCTAATATTACCAAGGGGTTGGGCGCCGGAGCAGATCCGGAAACCGGCAACATGGCTGCGATGGAATCGCTTGAGGATCTCAGGGATGCTCTGAAAGGCAGCGATATGGTGTTTGTCACCGCCGGACTGGGCGGTGGGACCGGCACCGGGGCTGCCCCGATAGTTGCCAAGGCGAGCAAGGAGCTCGGCGCCCTGACGGTGGCTGTGGTAACCAAACCTTTCAGCTTCGAGGGGAAATTACGTTCCCGCAATGCCGAAGCGGGGTGGCAGGAACTGCAGCGGCATGCCGACACCATCATTACCGTGCCAAACGACAGGCTGCTCTCCATCATGCAGAAAAACAGCAAGTTGTCGGATATGCTGGCCATGGCCGATAATGTTCTGCTGCAGGCGGTAAAAGGGATTACCGATCTGATCAATGTCCCCGGCTTGATTAATGCCGACTTTGCCGATCTCCGGACGGTGATGCGGGAGGTTGGCCCGGCAATCATGGGATCGGGTTCGGCGTCCGGCGAAAACCGGGCCACCGAGGCGGCCAAGCGGGCCATTGACAATCAACTCCTCGAGGACTCCGGTATTGTCGGCGCAAGGGGGCTGCTGATCAATATCTCCGCATCACGGGAAAGCTTCACCATGGCCGAGTTCATGGAGGCATCTGCCCTGATCCAGGAGAAAGCGGACGACGATGCCAAGGTGGTAATCGGCGCCTTGTACGACGATGCCCTTGGCGATGAGATGCATGTGACGGTTATAGCCACCGGCGTTGGGGGGATGATGGATAAGAAGGAAACCATCAATCCGGTTGTCGAAAGTATTAAAAAAAAGCAGCCTGGTTTGAAAGAACCTGAAAACCTGATCAAGGGTGCACCGGCCGCACCGAACCGGCATCCGCGAATTTCCAGATTGCCCGGTTCCAATTTTGATTCCTTTGATAATCTGGGCTCTTCCAACCCACCGGAAGGGAAAACCGGCAGTGCGCTCAACTGGAACGATGACTATCTGGAAACCCCGACGTATCTGCGCAAGAACGCCAACTGATTGTTGTGAGTCTCGGCGGATGGCAAGATAACAAAGATCACTCCGGCACCACCGTTCAAGATGGGTGCCGGAGGAATGCCTTGGCCCGTTTCCCCGCGTTGTTTTTTTGCCGGTTGTGATATTTCCCCGGACGGCAGGGGCATGACGGCTATGTCGAACACTTGCCGAAACTCTGGGGAATGTCATGGCTAAATCGGCAAACACGGCCCCAGCCCTCGATTCGGTGCGCCGGCAAAAAGTTGAAGCCGGGCTGCAGCCCTTCAAGCTGGTCAAGTATTTTTCCTTTTCCAGCCTTGCCGTAATCCTGGTGTTCACCCTCCTGCTTTCCTGGATCATTTCCGATAATGCCCGGAAGGTGATGATGGAGCAGAACGAGGAGTATTCGCAGCTGCTGGCGGAAAACCTCAATCAGCAGGTCTTTCGTCGCTTCGTTCTGCCGGCCGTCATCCGCTATGGCGGCATCGCCTTGCGCAATCCCGAACAATTCGAGCTGCTTGACAACATCGTTAAAGGCGTCATCCAGGGGCTGAAAATCGACTCGGTCACTATTTACGATTCGAGCCGAAACATCATCTCTTATTCCACGGTGCCCGAACTGGTCGGCAAGCGGGATGTCGGCGATGTGGAGTACTATAAGGCCTTGAAGGGAGTTTCCAACTCTCGACTCACCTACAGCGGCTCCGTCCTCAGTTTCCTGCATATCACCACGGATGTCACATGCGAACTGAAAACCTTCATCCCCTTTCGTCAGGTGCGGCAGGCGGGCGAGGGCGGCGATCTCATCATGGGCGTGATCGAGATCGAAAAGGACCTGTCGCGCAACTACTCGCATATCATCAAGCTGCAGGGCCGGATAATTATCGTATCCAGTGTGGTCATGGCCATTCTGTTCCTGGTCCTTCGCTCGATTGTTTCACGAGCCGGCGAGATTATTGAAAAGCGAGCGATCGAACGACTGAGGCTGGAGGAAAAATTGAATGAGGCTGAGAGGTTGGCCCACCTTGGGACGATGGTCGCGACGGTCAGCCATGAGATTAAAAGCCCTCTGGGAATTGTCCGGAGTACCGCCGAGATCCTGGAAAAACGGATCGGCAAACTGGCGCCCGGCAGTGAACATTTAGCCAGGATAGTTGTCGACGAGACCATCAGGCTGAACAATATCGTCGTTGAATTTTTGGATTTCGCCAGACCGCAGCAGCCCAAACTGGAAAAGGGCGATCTCAATCAGGTGATCAGAAAGCTGCTTGAGTTCCTCGCCCCGGAGTTGAAACGGCAGCGCATCGAGTTGGTGACCGATCTGGCCCCGGACCTTCCTCCCGACAGTTTCGATCGGGAACTGGTCTACCGCGCGCTCCTCAATATCCTGATGAATGCCCTGCAGGCGATGACCGAAGAAGGGCGGCTGCAGGTGAGTACCAGAATTTCCGGCGAGGGCTGCTCCGAACTGGTAATCAGCGACAATGGGGTCGGGATGTCGGCGGAGAAGGCCGAACAGATTTTTCAGCCATTCTTTTCCGATAAGAACAAGGGCACCGGGCTGGGGCTCGCCATCGCCAAAAATATTTTCGATATGCACGGAGCGGAAATCTCGGTGCAGAGTACAGAGGGAAATGGCACAACATTTACCATCACCATGCCGTCCGCAAAATAACGGCGTTCGTCTCCAGGTGAAGGAAAAAATTCTTGTCATTGCAGGAAATAGTGTTCATATGCTAATAATATCCGTTTGAAAGAGTGCGATGGTAAAATTCGTCTGTCATCAGGCGCAACATATAATGAAGTTCCGGAAAAAAGGTGGATGAAGCATGGGTAAGCGAATTGTCATAGTTGGTGGGGTAGCTGCAGGGCCCAAAGCGGCCTGCCGGGTAAAACGTCTTCTGCCGGATGCCGAGGTGACGGTCATCGATCAGGATAATCTCATCTCCTATGGCGGTTGCGGTATTCCCTACTATGTTTCCGGCGATGTCGCCGATGAAAAGGAGTTGCGGTCAACGAGTTTTCATATGCTGCGGGATGAGTTCTTTTTTGCCAAGGCAAAGGGGGTAAAAACTCTGACCTCGACCAGGGCCCTGGCGATCGACCGGGGGCGAAAGACTGTTCTTCTTGAAGATCTGCGCAGCGGTGAACGTAGCGAGATCTCCTACGACACCCTGCTTCTTGCCACGGGAAGTCAGCCGGTGATCCTGCCTATTCCCGGCAATACGGCCGACGGCGTATTTACCATCAGCGATCTGCACAAGGCGGTGGCGATCAAGGAAAGGTTGGCGAGGGGCGAGGTCGGCAAAGCGGTGGTTATCGGCGGCGGCGCCATCGGCATCGAGATGGCCGAGGCCCTCACCGATCTGTGGGGGATCGTAACAGCGATCGTCGAATATATGGATCAGCTCCTGCCGCGAATTATCGATCGGCCGCTGGCGATGATCCTGGAAAAGCAGCTGCGTGACCATAAAGTCGCAGTCTATCTCGGCGAGGCGGCGGAAGAGATAGTCGTCGCCGACGGCAAGGCCGTGGCGGTTCGAACCGGCAAAAGAACCCTCAATGCCGATCTGGTGATCATGGCGGCCGGCGTCAGGCCGCGCGCGGACCTTGCCCGGGAGGCTGGTCTGCTGGTTTCCCAGCCGGGAGGAATCGTCGTCAACACCAGGATGCAGACCTCTGATCCCAATATCTATGCGGCGGGGGACTGTGTCGAGATTGCCCATCTCGTTTCCGGCAAACGGTTCGTCGCCCCCTTCGGCAGTATGGCCAACAAGGAGGGGAGGGTTGCCGCCGACAATATGGCCGGCATCCCCTCCACCTTCAAGGGCGGGGTCGCAAGCTTTATCTTGAAGGCTTTTGAGCTCTCCATCGGGTCGGTGGGGCTCAGCCTGGAGACGGCCCGGGCCGAAGGGTTTGATGCGGAGTTCACCCTTTCCTCGCCCTCGGACCGGGCGCATTTCTTTCCAGGCCAGGATATCATCTGTCTGGAGTTGATCTTCGATCGCAAAACCAGGAGAGTCCTTGGTCTGCAGGGGACCGGGCCGATGAACGATGCCTTGTCGGCAAGAATAGATGCGGCGGCTGTGGCGATCAGCGCCGGTGCGACCATCGATGATTTCGGCAATATCGAAATGGCCTACTCTCCCCCATTTTCTACCGCGATCGATCCGATTAACGCCGCGGCCTATATCGCCGACAATCTCTGTGCCGGGCGGATGCGGCAGATCGGGATGGAGGATTTTTTCGCCTGGATGGCCGACCCCTCGATCCATCCGGACTGGCAGGTCCTCGACGTTCGCCATCCCAAGCAGGCTACGCCGTTTGTCGAAAAGTTCGGCAAAGCGCTCTGGTCTTCGCTGCCCTACGAGCAGGTGCGGGACAGGTACCTTGAATTGCCGGCCGATAAAACGTTGGTCATTTTCTGCAATGCCGGATCAAGATCCTTCGAAGTCCAGGTTTTTCTCGATTTCGTCGGGCAAAAGAATAACCTGGTGCTGCCGGGGGGCTTTAATGTCATCAGGCGGATGGGGGCGGACTGGCTGCCGGTGTCGTAAAACGAAATGCCCCGTTGTGCTTTCTCCACTCGGGAAAAGAATATGCGAAAACCCTATAATTCGACAAATCGTTTCTTCTCATGGTAAGATGTGCCAGTCGGGAGCCTGGAGAGACTCGTTCTGTTCAGAAGTTTTTCTTTTAACTTTTAATGAAGGGGTAATGAAATACTTATGGCTGATCTGAATCCGCAGCACATGATCGAGGAAATCCAGGATAACATTAAAACCGGTGATCTGCTCAAGGCACAACTGGTATTGGCCCATATCCGGGATGTGGATCAGAAAACCCGTAATCGGTTGATTTACTTTCTCACCAGAGCCGATGCCGAATTTTCCGTACCGCTTTTTATCTATCTGCTGAAACATCAAGCGGCGGTCGCCGAGGAGATGCCGATAATTCGCGAGACCATGCTCTCGGTTCTTCTGGCCTACCCCGAAAAGCTGATAGCGTTTCTCGGCTCCCCGAAAATCGAGGACAAGTCGGAACTCATTCGGCTGGTGGGCGAGTTGCGGCTGGAAGAGGCGACCTCGGTTCTCCTCGATCTTATAACCGCCTCGGAGGACGATGCGGAGATTCTTAATATCATTGAGAGTCTTGGCCTGATTGGCGATCCCGACGCAATTAACACCCTGACCGACTACCTCTACGCCGCCAATCGCGAGCTCATCATCGCCGCGATTCAGGCGCTCGGACAGGTCGGCACACCCTCGGCGATGCATCGCCTGGCCGAACGGATGGGGACCGATAACGAGATCGACTACATGATTCTCTCCATCTTCTCCGAGGTGCAGGATCAGATTTCACTGGAGAAACTGAATGATACGATCAGGTCCCATTATGCCCACATGCGTACCTACGCCAAGACCGAGCTGGTGCGGATCGGACCGAAAACAGTGCCGATTCTGATCGACAACCTGCTCCACGACGATCCGGATTTTCGTATCCACACCTTGAATGTCCTGGGCGATATCGGCGATGAATCGGCCGTTGTGCCTATCCGCAAGCTGCTCAGCAACGAGCCGAGGAGCGCCAACGTCCGGTTTGCCGCCTATGAGGCTCTTGCCCTTTTGCCCCTTAAAAAAGGTGCATATACCCTTACCGCAGGCCTGACCGATCCGGAAGATCACGTCTGCATCGCCGCGGCCCGGGCTATCGACCGGAATTTCTCGCCGATTCTCGGGGCAGGGATCAAAAACCTGCTGCGCGGTCCGGAGAAAGACGCACGCCATATCGCCAAGATCATCGTCAATGCCCAGGTCGACAATGTCTTTGTATTTCTCACCGATGACGAGGTATTCCAGGAACTGGCATTAATCTATCTCCCCCATACCCATAAGGATATCCGGGAGCATTATCATAAGCTGCTGATTCAGGCCGGGAAAAATGATTTTGCCAAAAAAATCACCGGGGAGGAGGAGCAGGGGGTGCGGCCGAAGGTGGTGGCTGTCGACGATTCGCGGATGATTCTCAATATCTACAAAGCTACCCTGCATGAATTGGGCTATGACCCGGTGTTGTTTGAGTTCCCTGCCTCGGCTCTGGAATGGCTGCGGACGGAAAAGCCCCTTATAGTTCTCACCGATCTCAACATGCCGGATATGAGCGGGATACAGCTTGCAGAAAAAATACGGGAAAAATACACTTCCAAAATCCTGCCGATCATTATGGTTACGACCCAGAATGAGAGTCAGGATAACGATGCGGCGATGGCTGCCGGGGTCAATACCATTCTCCACAAACCGTTCAACGCCAAAAGTCTTGGCGCTGCAATGGATAGGATCCTGAAGGGCTGAATGTAATCAGGCGTTGCCTTTGGGGAAAAAGTGTAACACTCCATCGATATCGGATGTATCGCAAACGTGGCCGAGTTCGAGTTCGAGATCGAGGTATTCCTCGATCCCTTCGATCTTCAGAGCGAGGGCGGGGCCATCGGGAAGGTGATATACAACGGTGCTTACTCCGGATAAATCGATTGGACGGCTGAACAATTTCATGCTTTAAAAACCTTCTTCCACCGGCTGTCCGGTAGATTGAATAGGAGGAAACGTAATGTCGAGCAGAGAGACTTATACGAACAAAAAATGAAAACTGCAAGAGATAAGCGTGAAAAGACTTGCGAATCATGGCGGGACACTGTCTCATGCCTGGTTAATCCACGTTATCCCGGACAAAGCGCCCGATAGAGAGTGAAATAGGTTTACACAACAGACAGTGATGTATAATATGGATAACCGCTTATTAATAATATTTCCCGTCTACGGGGTTCGATCTCAATTTATACTTCAGGTGATGTAATGAACAAGGAAGGAAACAGCGCCAAAGAAAGAACCATCTTTGGTAAAGAAAAAAATCCATCGTCCATTGTCCCCCATAAACTTACCCTGGACAGCAAACTCAAGTTTCGCTGCCATCCCGGCGTGCGATGTTTTACGGCCTGCTGCGGCGGCATTAAAATAATCCTTACTCCCTATGATATCCTGCAGTTGACCAAGCGGTTGAACATTCCGGCCCATGAATTTCTGCACCAATACACCCAGCCGACCTATCTGGAGAAAACCGACATGCCGGGGGTCATGATCAAGCTGCGTGAGTCGGACAATAAATGTCCTTTCGTCACTCCCGAAGGCTGCACCGTCTATACCGACCGGCCGAGTGCCTGCCGGTATTACCCGGTCGGGATGGCTGATTTCCATGAAGGCGGCAGCAGGGATGCCGACGGCAATGAAAACACCTCCATGGAAGAGAAGTTTTTCTTCACTGTCCGGGAAGATCATTGCAAGGGGTTCGAGGAAGATAAGGAGTGGACCATTCGCGAGTGGCGGGCCGACCAGGGTGTCGATGTCAGGGACGAAATGAATAAGGAGTGGCTGCGTCTGGTAATGCGCCGTAAATCCTTCGGTCACCAGGCGACCTTGTCGGAGCAGGCCAAACGGATGTTTTTCATGGCTTCCACCGATATTGCCACCTTCCGCAAGTTTGTCTTTGAAAGTTCCTTCCTCGACACCTATGAACTTGATGAAGAGACCATCAAGAAAATCAAGGAAGACGATATCGAACTGATGCTCTTCTCCTTCAAATACCTCGCAGCTACCCTTTTTGGCGCCCAGGTTATGAAAATAAAAGAAGAGAAGATCAAGGCCAAAATTATTGAGATCAAGGCGCGGCAGGATGAGACCGTCTTGCAGTCCATCAAGGAATATGAAGAGTTGAAGGCGGAGACGGAGCGTCAGAAGGCAGCAACGGGTATCGAGAAAAAATAGTTGAAAGACTGCCGAAGGTAAAGAAGAAAGGCCGAGTGGTGTTTGTCCACTCGGCCTTTTTTATTGCTGCATCCCTCCCCCTTCCGGCATGACACCGGAATCGAGGGGAGGGGGGAACGAAAAAAATCCTATTTCTGTTCTTCCGCGGCCTCAGGCTCCAAGGCAACTGCCAGACTCTTGAGGAACTTCCAGCCTTTCAGCACATCCTTCTGCGATGCCGCAAGGAGTTGATCGGCCTTGGCGGGATTGACCCGCTTGAGGGTACGGTAGCGGTTTTCCACCAGGGCATACTCTTCGAAGCTGATGGTTGGTTCTTTCGAATCGATGATCAGCGGGTTTTTACCCTGTGCTTCCAGATCCGGGTTGAAACGGTACAACGGCCAGTGTCCGCAGGCCACCGCTTTCTTCTGCTGCTCAAGACCCAGGGCCATGTTGATGCCATGGTTGATACAGTGAGCATAGGCGATGACAAGAGACGGACCGTTATAGGCCTCGGCCTCGGCGATGGCCTTGATGGCCTGCGCCGGATTGGCACCGAGGCTGATCTGGGCAACATAGACGTTGCCATAGGTCGCAAAGATCATCCCCATGTTCTTCTTGGGCATTTTCTTGCCGCCGGAGGCGAACTGGGCGGTTGCCGCGCGCGGGGTGGATTTCGACATCTGGCCGCCGGTATTGGAGTATACCTCGGTGTCAAGGACCAGAATGTTGACATTCTCGCCCGAGGCCAGGACATGGTCGACGCCGCCGTACCCGATATCGTATGCCCAGCCGTCGCCGCCGAAGGCCCAAACCGATTTTTTCGTCAGAAAGTCGGTGAGGTGGAGAAGCCGGCGGGCGATCGGATCGGAGTTCTTGAGCAGAACTGCATTCAGTTCATCAATGCGTGCCCTTTGCGCCTCGATATCCATCTGGGTGGTCTGGTCCGCCTCAAGGATCGCGGTTGCCAGCTCCTGTTTGATCATGCCTGCCGCTGCGGCCGCAGTCAAGAGTTCACCCGCCTGACCGCTCATCTTGTTGACGGTCGTCCGCATCCCGGCGGCGAACTCGGCATTATCCTCGAAGAGCGAGTTTGCCCAGGTGGGTCCGCGTCCGTCGGAACGCTTGCAGTATGGCGTGGTCGGCAGGTTGCCACCGTAAATGGAGGTACAACCGGTCGCATTGCCGACATACATCCGATCGCCGAACATCTGGGTGATCAGCTTGATGTACGGGGTCTCGCCGCACCCGGCACAGGCGCCGGAGAACTCGAAGAGGGGCCGCATGAGCTGACTGCCTTTGACGGTGGCAAGATTGATGTCGGCGGGATTGATCTCGGGAAGATTGAGGAAGTATTCAACGTTCTTCGCTTCAACCAACCGAAGTTCCTCGGTATTCGGAATCATTTCCAGGGCCTTGGTTTTTGCCGGGCAGACACTGACGCAGAGGGTACAGCCACAGCAGTCCTCAGTGAAGATCTGGACGATAAAATTCTGTCCCTTGAATCCCTTGCCGACGGCTTCCTTGGCGAGGAATGTTTCCGGCGCGTCTTTCAGTTCCGGAACTATCTTGATACGATTGGAGGCATGGGGACAAATCAGCGAACATTGCCCGCACTGGATGCAGTTGTCCGGCAGCCACCGCGGAACGGAGACGGCGATATTGCGTTTTTCATACTGGGTGGTACCGGTAGGCCAGGTGCCATCCGCCGGAATCTGCGAGACTTTCAGTTTGGCGCCATTGCCTTCGATGATCCTGGCGGTAACCTCTTTGACGAATTTCGGGGCATGGTCCGGTACTACCGGGGGGATTGCCTTGCCATCGACATTGTCTCTCAGTTGGACCTGGGTAATGTTCTGAACCGCGGCGTCGACTGCGCCGTAGTTCATTTCGACGACTTTATCGCCCTTTTTGCCATAGGTTTTCTTGATGGCTTTTTTGATTGCAGCTATTGCCTCTTCCTGGGTCAGGATTCCCGAAATCAGGAAGAAGGCGGTCTGCATGATCATGTTGATGCGGGCGCCGAGGCCCAAGGCAAGGCCGAGGGATACTGCATCGATAATATAAAACTTGGCTTTCTTGGCGATGAGACCCTGCTGCACCTTCGCCGGCAGTTGATTCCAGACCGTATTCTTGTCGAAATTGGTGGTCAGCAGGAAGGTTCCACCCTCTTCAAGATTGCCGACCATATCGACCTGATTGAGGAAGGTGAAATTATGGCAGGCGATGAAGTTTGCCTTATTGATAAGGTAGGGGGCGACAACCGGGTTTTTGCCGAAACGTAGGTGGCTGGTGGTGATCGAGCCGGATTTCTTTGAGTCGTACACAAAGTAGCCCTGGGCGGAGTTTTCGGTTTCGGTGCCGATAATCTTGATCGTGTTTTTGTTGGCGCCAACGGTACCGTCGGAACCCAGACCGTAGAACATTGCCCGGTAAACATCCTGACCCTCGATATCGAAGGAGGTATCGTAATTCAGGCTGGAGTAGGTTACATCGTCGTGCGGACCGACACAGAACCTGATCTTCGGGGCCATCGCCTTCATATTGTCGAATACCGCTTTGACCATGGCCGGGGTGAATTCGGCAGATCCCAAACCGTATCGTCCCGAGAGAATGATCGGGGGATAAATTGTGGTATTGGTTTCGGTAGCCTCGCCGACAGCTGCGCGGACATCGAGGTACAGAGGTTCGCCTGCGGATCCGGGCTCTTTGGTACGGTCGAGAACGGTAATTCTTTCCACGGTGGCGGGCAGACTGTTGACCATGGCCTTGCAGTCGAACGGGCGGTATAAACGAACTATCACCATACCGACTTTCTCGCCCTGGGATACGAGATAATCGATGGTGGCGGCGACTGTTTCACAACCGGACCCCATCATGACCACGACGTTTTCCGCATCCGGCGCGCCATGGTAATCGAAGAGATGGTACTGGCGGCCGACGATTCCGGCAAATTTGTTCATCGTTTCCTGAACGATGGCCGGGACGGCATTGTAAAACTTATTGACGGTTTCACGACCGGTGAAATAGACGTCCGGGTTCTGGGCGGTGCCGCGGATGGTCGGATGGTCGGGAGAAAGGGCCCGATGGCGGTGCTCGAAGATCAGCTCCTCGTCGATCATGGCACTCATATTATCGTAGCTTACCTCTTCGATCTTCTGGATTTCATGGGAAGTCCTGAAACCATCGAAGAAATGGACGAAAGGAATCCGCGAAGCAAGAGTCGATTGAACTGCGATCAGTGCCATATCCATGGCTTCCTGAACGTTCTGGGAACAGAGCATGGCCCAGCCGGTTTGCCTGGCGGAATTAATATCGCTGTGGTCGCCGAAAATGGAGAGCCCCTGGCAGGCGATCGCGCGGGCCGTGACATGGAATACGGTTGGGGTAAGTTCACCCGCGATCTTGTACATATTGGGGATCATCAACAGCAACCCCTGGGAGGCGGTGAAGGTCGTACAGAGGGCGCCGGTAGTAAGCGAGCCGTGAATCGAGCCTGCGACGCCCGCTTCGGACTGCATCTGATTAACGACGGGAACGCTACCCCAGATATTCTTCTGCAGAGCGGCCGACTTGGTATCAGCCTCTGCCGCCAGTGGGGTGGATGGCGTAATGGGGTAGAGGGTGATAACTTCACTTGTGGCGTACGCCACATGCGTACAGGCTTGATTGCCGTCAATCGTAACCATCTTTCGCGACATGATTTGTTCTCCTTTATTATTACTATGAGTTGTGCCACCAGCGTGGCGAAAACTGGTAAAATAGTATTAAATAATCTGAGGGTCTCGAACAATTGCGTAAGAAATAACGGAAGTACTGTAGTCGAAGATTTACAGAATTACAACCAATTCAGCTATCTTTTTCGCCCGCCCACTATATGCCGTTCGGCGGGTGGTTGCAATGAATGAGAAATGTTGATTGGTATTATAAATAAAACAAATTAATAGTCAGGCGCTTGCCACCGGCCTGAATGTAGAGTATCAGAAGGTTGGAGAGCAGAATCGTGTTTTTTTAGGGGATAAAGCAATGGTGGGAATTCAGGATTCGGATCTGGACAGCTTGCTGGGTTTTCTTGCCCGGCAGGAGGAGTTTGTTTTTCTCGACACCTCCCGTCCCGACCGCGAAAATGTTGAGTCATTACTTTTTGTTAATCCGGTTGATCGGTTGCTGTGCCGGGGGGGGGACGACCTCCTCGGCTACCTCGGGGCACTGCAGCAGCGGTTGACCGATGGATTCTATCTTGCCGGCTGGGTGGGGTATGAATTCGGGGCGATGCTCGAAGGAGGAATCGCTCACAACAGCGACCTCTTTACCGACAGCCGGGTGACCCTGGCCGATCTCGGGGTTTTTTTTAAACCGTTAAGGTTTGACCATCATACGGGGGAAAATACTTTCCCGATCGACCCCGGCTGCCGGCTTGCCCTGGATGAGTACTCGATCAAGGATCTTCGCGCCAATATGACGAAGCAGGAGTTTGTCGATGCGCTGAATGTGGTGCGCCGCTATATCGGTGCCGGGGATACCTACCAGGTAAACTATACCATGAAATTGCTCTTCGATTTTCAGGGCTCGGCCGAGAAGCTCTATCAGGTACTGCGCCGCAATCAATCCGTCGCGTACGGCGCATATATCCGTAACGGCGAGGAGCGGACTTTGTCTTTTTCACCCGAATTGTTTTTCCGCAAGAAAGGTGCCGAGATAACCGCCCGGCCGATGAAAGGGACCGCCATCAAAGGGAGAAACAGCGGGGAGGAAAAGCGCAATACCCACTATCTGCACAACGATGGTAAAAACCGCAGCGAAAATGTCATGATCGTCGATCTTTTGCGTAACGATCTCGCCCGGTTGATGTACGGCCGAGGAGATGGCCAGCGCCGGGTCTTCGTCGATTCGCTGTTCGACGTTGAGTCCTATGAGAGTCTGCTGCAGATGACCTCGACCGTCAAGGCCACTACGGCGGCAGCGGAAATGCAGAATCTCAGGCTTACCGAGCTGTTCCGGGCCTTATTTCCCTGTGGCTCGATAACGGGGGCGCCGAAGATCCGGACCATGCAGATCATCGACGAACTGGAAAAAAGCCGGCGGGGGGTGTACACCGGCGCCATCGGCTATTTCGGGCCGGACGGATCGGCCGTCTTCAACGTACCCATCCGGACCGTGCGGTTGCAGGGGAGCCGCGGCGAAATGGGAATCGGGGCCGGTATAACCTACGATTCGGTGCCGGAAGAGGAATGGCGGGAATCGTTGTTGAAGGGGAGGTTTCTCACTCATGCTCATCCGGAATTCCAGCTCTTTGAAACGCTGCTCTGGCAGCCGGGCCAAGGGTACCTACTGCCGGAGGAGCATGTGCGGCGCCTTGAAGATGGTGCGCGGTTCTTTAAATTTTCCTGCGATCCCGGCCTGGTAAGAAAACTCCTGCAGGACGGGGAGAAGACTTTTTCCACAGACTGTTGCCGGGTTCGCGTGGTTTTGGCCAAAGATGGACGGCTTTCCCTGGCAGCAACCCGGTGCGATCCCCCGGCTGGCATGGACCTTCCGCCCGAACCGGGCCCCGTTGCCGGAAAGGATCTGCCGGCGGTGGATTTTTTTGTGAGTCCGGTGGATACCAGGGGGCCATGGTGCTTCCATAAAACCACCATGCGCAGTCTCTACACCAGGGCCTATGAAAAGGCTCGGAGCGATGGCCTCTGTGACTACATTTTTCTCAACGAGGCGGGCGAGGTGACGGAGGGGTGCATCACCAACATTGTTATTTATTCGGCGGGGCAGTACAAGACCCCTCCGGTCGCCAGCGGGCTGTTGCCGGGGATCATGCGCGGAAAGCTGCTTGCGGACAAGGCGGTGCCGGTGGTGGAGAAGGCGTTGACCGAGCAGGACGTCAGGAGTGCGGAGGCAGTCTTTCTTTGCAATTCGGTGCGAGGGGTAATCCGGGTGCGGGTGAGATAGCGCTTAGGCGGGGAGCCGGCGGGAGCCGCAAGCGGGCAAGCTTCCGGCTCCCTGCTCCGCAGCCGGTCAGTGCACCGTTAAGGTGTCCTGGGACGGGGTGAGCTGGGCCGGCGGGATGACCAGATTGTGCTGTTCCCCGAGCTCTCTGATCGTCGTCATGAATGAGGAGGGCAAAGGTACCTCCCGATCTTCAATAAGAATACCAAAAGCCCTGGCCCGGGCGAGGGTCTCGGTGGAGTCGACGCCCTCCTGGTGGTCGCAGAGGGTTTGGATGCGCAAGGCATCGGTGATATTTTCGCAGAGTTTCGGCATGGCAGTTGGCATGCTCAGCAATTCCTGCTCGATGTCGGCCCAGTTTTCCGTGCGGAAGCGGGCGAATTTGCCTTCAGGATGGGGGGTGCCGAATACTTCATTGGTGACTGCACCGGCCAGCATGGAGAGAGTTACCGCATCGAGATCGGGCCTCTTTTTCGCCAGATTGGCGCGAATTTCCTTGAACAGAATCATCTGGACTATGCCGACGGCCTCGCGGAGCACGGCAAGAAGCTGCGGCTTTTGTTCGGTTGTTTCGGTTTTCATTGTACCTGTCGTGGTTAGAGTACTATTTTAACGGCGGGATTGTTTTTCAGCGATTCGTATATCCGCAGCCTGGAATTTTCATCGGGCACCAGGAGTTCGGCATTGAGGCTGTGGTATTTTCCTTTGGAACTCGTGTGAGAATGGCGTACAGTAACCGGCAAAGGCGAACAGGCAGCGACGATGATATCCCTCAGCAGGTTGTGGTCTTCACCGATAACCTTGTACACCCAGGTGCAGGGATAGCTGATTCCCGGTTTTTCCGGTGATTCCGGCGGCTGTTTTTGGGTTTGGAGTATCATTGCAGAGTCCTTCATGGTAAATCGTGTTCATTATCCGTATCCGGCAACACACCGGCAGGGAAATTAATAGTGAATGTGGCTGTAAGAGTCAAGAAGAACCAGGCCTGAGAATCAGGTCCTCATGTGCGGAAGTGTCGCGGAAGAGAGCACCATATATATTCTTTCCGCAGCGCAATACTGATTGGTATAACACCGGCGGAGATGATACAATCAGAGGACGACAGGGCAATTTACCATGCCAGACCGGCTAGTATAACGCATGGTTTCAGTTTAGAAAAAGTAAGCAAACGAGTAAATCACATTGAATTCGAACAATAAACAGGAAGTACTCGATGCGCTCTTTGAGAGCGAAGCGCAGAAAAGAGCCATCGTCGAAGGATTCACCGGTATTCTGATACTTTTTGGCCGAGATATGAAGGCGCAATGGGTCAACAAGGAGACACGCAAGCGGTATCCGGACGCCATTGGCAAAAGCTGTCATGAAATTTTCTGTTCAAAAAGCGAAAAATGTTCTTCCTGTGCCTTTCAGCGATGTCTGGCGTCCGGTGCTATTGAATCGAGTACTCAGCGGACCGGCGTGTTCGGGGCGGATGGCGACGAGACTGTTTTCGATATAACCGCTTCGCCGGTGAAAGATCGATTCGGTGCGGTTTCGGGCATCATCGGCATTGCCCAGAATGTAACCGAACAGTACAGACTCGAGCGGCAGCTGCGCCACACCCAGAAGATGGAAGCCATCGGTACCCTGGCGGGCGGGGTGGCCCATGACTTCAACAATGTCCTGACGCCGATCATGGGATACACCGAAATCATCCGGCTGAAAATGAAACAGGACGGATTTGCCGATCAGGCGGTCTATGACTATCTCGAAGAGATTCTCAAGGCGGCCAAGAGAGCGAAATCCCTGGTGGAACAGGTGCTCACTTTTTCAAGGAGCATCGAAAAGAAGGAGGTCCTGCTCTACATTCATCCCATCATCAAAGAGGTGATGAAATTGTTGCGGGCCACGCTGCCGAGCACCATTGTCATCAGTGAAGAAGTCGACGAACATTGCGGCAGGGTCTATATCGATCCGGTCCAGATCCATCAGGTGCTTATCAATCTTTGTACCAACGCCGCCCATGCCATGGCCGGCAGGCATGGCACGCTCAAGGTTAAACTGAGTTCCATGCCGCCGGCCGGAGACGGCAAGGATTGGCTGGAGTTGAGTGTTGCCGATACCGGCGTAGGTATTGAGGAAGAGATGCTCGACAGGATTTTCGAACCCTATTTCACCACCAAGGAAAAAACCAGCGGTACCGGCATGGGGTTGGCCATGGTGCATGGCATAATTAGCCGGCAGGGCGGATTTATCAAGGTGGAAAGCGAGGTCGGCAAGGGTTCGATTTTTAAGGTGTATTTACCGGTTGCGCAAAAAGAGAATGCCATCGAGCAGGTTGTTTCGCTCGGCGATCTGAAGAGCGGGACGGGCAATATCCTGCTGGTCGACGATGAGGAACAGGTGGTGCAGGTGACGGGGGAAATCTTGCAGAGCCTCGGTTATACCGTGGTCGGCAAGACTTCGCCGAAGGAAGCCATCGAACTGTTTGCCAGGGACCCCGGCAAATTCGACCTGTTGATTACCGATTTGACGATGGCGGAACTGACCGGCCTTGAACTGAGCGAAAAGGTCAAAGCCTGTCGACCGGATATCCCCATCGTTCTCATTACCGGCTACTCGGACCAGTTGTCCAAGGATGCGGCGTTTGAGGCTGGCATTGCCGAATACTGCATGAAACCTATCAGCATGCGCGAATTGTCCAACATAGTGGGGAAATTTCTTAGGTGAGCAACCCCTCTCGCGCTCTTTCAATCCATGATCGGGATTATCAGCGCATCTCCCGCCGGAGGCTGCCGTTTGCCAGACTTATCTGATCATTCAGGGTCCAGAGGTCATAGATGTAGCCAAAACCAAACAGGCCGCAAGTTACAAGATAGAGCAGGCCGGTAAGCCATTTTCCCATATACATCCGGTGAATCCCGAGCAGTCCGAGGAAGGCGAGAAGCAACCAGGCGACACTGAAATCAATATCCCCCTGGTTGTAGCGGATGTCCGCCTCCTTGTTCATGGCCGGGATGAGAAAAAGATCGACTATCCAACCGATAAAGAGCAAGCCCAGCGTGAAAAAATAGAGCGTTCCGGAGAACTGCTTGCCGTAGTAGAACCGGTGAGCCCCGAGAAATCCCACAATCCAAAGAAGATAGCCGACCACGATCGAATGCGTGGCAGAGGCGTCATAATCCTGTCGCATGTCCTGTTCCATGGTGTTTAACTATTATTTCGCTACTGTTTCACTAACGATGCTTTGAAGTTCTGGATGATGTTCCAGGCCTCATCTATCCTGCGTTCCGAAATTTTTCCCCGGTCTATCGCCGTCAGGACGGCAGTTTTCAGTTTGCTGAAGATGTGCGGGTCGTGGACGAGGTTGTTGCCGACGATAAGCAGATCGATGCCGGCGGCAAGAGCCCTGCAGCAGCCGTCTTCCAGGCCATAACGGCTGGTGATTGCCCTCATCTGCATATCGTCGGAAACGATCATCCCGCGAAAGTTCAGACTCCCCCGGAGAAGCGACTGGAGAGTTTGCCGGGACAGAGTCGCCGGATAGTCGGTGTCGAATTTCCTGTTGAAAAGGTGGCCAACCATTACGGCCTCGACTTGTCCTCTGTTGAAAAGGAGGCGATAGGGTTCCAGTTCGTCGTCCTGCCAGGTCGCCGTAATGTCGACAAATCCGAGATGCGAATCGGTGCGGGAACTGCCGTGGCCGGGAAAATGCTTGATACAGCTCTGTATTCCCTCGCGTCTGTGTTCCGCTATCCAGGCGGTGGCATGGGCGGCGACGACGGAAGGTTCGGCGGAAAAACTGCGGTCATACCGGCCGATGATCGGATTTTCGTTGTAGACATTGAGGTCAACCACCGGCGCCAGATTAAAATTGATCCCGGCCTGTTTGAGCATCCGGGCGGTTTGCCGGCCGCTTGCCACAGTACTCCCAAGGTCTGCAGCGCCGCCCAGCAGGGCTGCTCCGGGAGTGACCGGGAAGCCCCGTTCCTGTTTGAAACGGCTGACTTGGCCGCCTTCCTGGTCCACGGCGATAAGGAGCTTTCCCCCGGCCATCTGCTGCAGGTCGGCGGTAAGTTCGGCTATCTGATCGCGATTGACAATATTATTGGTGTTTTTCGCTTGTGCCAGCAACCGGTCAAAAAGGATCACACCGCCCAGATTTCCTTCGGCAATATCGGTTGCGACCGGATGTTCGGGGCTAAGGACGTCGCCGGCAAATCCGAGAAGAAAGAGTTGACCGATTTTCTGTTCCAGTGAGGAGACTTTCATGTTTCTGCCAGTCAGATTTGTGACAGTGGAGCTGATGCCGTGTAAGACATGAGGAGTACCGTCTGTCCGCGCAATTGTCAAAGATTTTTCTTGAACGGCTGGTGTCAAAAAAATGTCACGTGCTGTTTGGAAGGTATCCTTGGGATCCTCAGCGGGGCGTCCGTCTCCCTCGTTTTATTCGATCCGTATCCTGAAAACTCCCTGGCAATAGGGAGATGGCCGGGAAAATGGACGAATTTCGAATGTCGGATACTCGATGGCATAGAATATGCTTATAGAAAAACATCAGAATTACGGTAAAGATTTTTGCCGATAAGTCGATAAGAACAATAGAAAAACAGAATCCTA
>CAYTVF010000026.1:0-6107 GCA_964441345.1 uncultured Desulfopila sp.
GGCGCGGGCGAGCCGGATATCGCCGATGTCGGCATCGATCCGCGCCCGTGGCGCCTTGCCCGCCTGTTCGTGCAGCGTGGCGGTAAGCGTCAAGGTGCCGGTCATCTCCTTGCGGCCGAACATTTCGCCCCACGGAGCCAGGGCGATATCGCGAAGATCGGTCCCGGCGTCGAACTCCCGGTCCGGAACGAGGCGAACGCGACCATCGAGCCGCCCCTTCCCGACCGCAAGCGCGGCTTCAACATCGACCACCCCTTTTGCCGTCCTGGTCAACTGCAGCGGCCGGCGCAGGGTGATCCGCTCCGTGCCGATGCCGACATCGAATCTGTCGACCGCCATGCGGGCATCCTTCGCCAGGGCAATATCGGCCGAGGCCGCAAGCGTCACCGCCAGCCGGTCGACGATATTCGGGTTGGCGTCGCCGACCCCGGCCAGCCGCAGCCCTTGGGCGGTCGCATCGAGATCGAGCCGCTGCCGGCCCACTACCGGCACGAAATCGATTTTCGCCGCAAGCTGACCGACAGCAACCGGCATACCCCAATCGCCAAGCAGCCCCCCATCGAGCCGCGACAGGGTGATGGCGCCGCGCATCGGCGGCTGGTAACCGGGCAGTTCCAGCTTCCCGGCCAGATCCAGCGCCGCCCCGCTCAAGGCCATATCCAGCTGCATCCGGTCGGGCGGCAGAACCACCTCGGCGCGCAGCCGATAGGGCTGCTTACGCAGGGCGAAATCGACCCGGTTCGACAGCGACAAGACCCCATCCTCCGACCAGGTCAGGGATGTGGCCAGTACGAGGTTATCGAATCTTTCACCGCCGGCCGCAAGCTTTGGCAGGCTCAGCCGGATATCGCCGGCCGGCGCATTCAGCGGGCCTTCGAGGGCGGCGGTCAAATGCGCCGCCTGCACCATTGTTACGCCGATGGCGGGCGGGATGGCGCCGGGCTGGACGGTAATCTCGCAACCCACTCTAATATCCTTGAATTCATTGACGATATCGACGGAGCCCGCGCCACTTGCCATCGCCGTCTCAAGGCGATTGAGCCTGACCCCAAGATTCATCTGCGGCGACAACTCCACCTCCGCCGCGATCACCGGCTGCGGCCCGACCAGGCGATTGAGATCCGCCTGCCCCAGACCGAGTTGCCCGGCGGTGATTTCGATATCGGCCCGCCCGCTCTTTTTATTCTCAGCCCCCCAGACGACATTTTTTACCGCCACCCGCCCGGCTCCGCTCAGGTCGAGTCCCGAGATCGCCCTGAAAATCGAAAGATCGGCGATATCGGCCTGCAGATCGGCGGCCAGACGGCTTGCCTCCAGATCGTAATATCCACTGGCCGACAAGGTCAGCAGACCCGGGTTGGCAAGATCGAGTTTGGTAAACGCCAGCCGGTTCTTCCCCGCATCGAACTGCCCGGCCAGGCCGATCTCAAGCGCCCCCCGCACCGGGGCCGGCAGCCGCCCGGCGAGACGCCCCAAGGTTGCGGCCTCGCCGGAAAAAGTGAACCCGATCCGCTTGCCATCCAGCTGCACGCCAATCTTTCCGGAGAGTTCGGCCAGGTCGCTTGCGGCAAAACCCAGGTCGCCCTGCCACTGGTCCGCGGTCCCATTACCTTTCAGCGATACCCTTACATCGGCCGCCTCCTCCGGCCGCAGTCCGGCCAGGGTCATCACCATCCCGGCATGATCGAAATGGCCGTCGATCTCGGCATCCAGCTCCTGATTGTCGGCATTGAAGGCAAGACTCGCACGCAGCCGGTCGAAGTCGCCATCCAGCGGCACAAGGGCAAGCGCCAGATCGGCCGACAGGTTTTCCCTTGCTGCCGCCCTGGCTTCGATTTTATAGGAAAACTGTCGCCCGCTCGCCGGATCGACGAGCCGAAACTCGGGAAGATCGAGTTGACCCAGGCGGAGCGCCAGGGGCAGGGCCAGCAGCGCGACCACCACCGCCGGGAGCGCGATAATCCCGTACAGCAGGCGGCGCAACCAACGGCGCCGGATCGGCCTTGCCGCTCTATTTTCCGGCTGCTCGCTCATCTAACACCCCACAAGGGGGCATAAGTACCTTCACGAAATTCATTCTTACTCTTTTCAGCACCCCCTTGAGGGGTGAAAAACAAGAAATGAATTTCTAAGGCACTAAAATGCCTGCCCGATGCTGAGATAAATCTGGAAGTCGTCATCGATGTTCCCCCGCTTGTCCAGCGGCACCGCGAAGTCAAAGCGCAGTGGCCCGATCGCCGTGTAATAGCGCAGGCCAAGCCCCGCCGCCCACTGCATCTCGATTGCATCGGGCCGAGAATTTTCAAAGACATTGCCGCCTTCGACAAACGGCACCACCCCGATATAATCGGTCACGCGGGCACGAAATTCCATGCCGGCCTCGATCACCGAACGGCCGCCGATCGGATCGTTGTGGTCGTCGAGAGGCCCGACCTGCTGGTAGGCATAGCCGCGGACCGACTCGCCTCCACCCGAATAAAACCGTTTGTTCGACGGCAGCGCCGACCTTTCCTCGCCCTAGATCCCTCCGAGGCGGCCACGCCCGGCCAGGACATAGCGACCGGCTTCGTCGAACGGCAAATAGTGCGAACCGTTCAGCACCACCGAGATGAATTGCGTACTGGCCCCGCCCAGGCTGGTATAAGGCGTGACAGCGAGTTCCAGCCGGCTGCCGGTGGTCGGGTCGAGGGGGGTATTGATATCGGTGCTGTCGCGACGCGCTATCCCGCGCAATCCGCCCAAGTAGAAGTTCTCGTTCGGCGAGTCGGCGCCGGTTAAGGCGGAATATTCCGCCGTGATCCCGACGGTCGCCGACCAGTATTCTTTGAAGCGGCGTTCGATCCCGACGAAACTGTCGGCTGCTTCACCCTCGTAAGCGGCGGTATTGTATTTTTTGCCCTGACCTTCGACCACGAGCATCTGATCGTGCCTTAAAAATTGCGGTTTGTCGAAACCGGCTCGAAGACCTTGCTGCAATTGAGATGCCTCCAGGTGAAGCCGCAGTTTTTCTCCCGCCCCGAGCAAGTTGCGATGCTCCCGAAACCATTGACGCCTATTTCGTCGGCAGTCGAATAATCGATGCCGCCGCCGATGGTGCGATGGTCGCGTTCCTTGACCTGTATTTCAATCGGGATTTGACCCTGCTCATCGACCAAAGTCCCAGGGTTGACCCCGACGGAATGGAACAGTTTCGATTTTGTCAGACTGCGCCGGGTCGCGACAATCTCATCCGGCGAGAATTGAGCGCCCTCCTGCCAGCTGCGAAAGCTGGCGATGAAACCGGGATCGACTTTCTCCGCTCCGGTTACCGTGACCGCGCCGAAATCGGCCTTTTCCCCGGTAACGATTTCATAGGTAACGCTCAAGGTCTTTTCCGCCGTATTGGCGGTTATCCTGCGCTGCCCGGCCTTGGCCAGCGGATACCCCTTGCCGCGGACACCGTTGACCGCCCGCTGTTCGGCCTGGATGATCGGCTCGGCTTCAGCCCGGCAAGCGTCGACGGCGGACGATCCCGTAACCTTATGGCCGTGCTGGTCTCGTGCAGGACGGCGAGCAGTCGCTTCTGCTTCTTGGCATCGACGCCCGAAAGCTTTACCTCGTAGGGAGTGGCGGGACCGGGATCGTCAATCACCTGCTGCTTGTTCTCATCGCCGTTGCCAAACAACATTGCAAGGGACGAGCAACCGGCGGCAAACAAAGAGCAACCGAGCAGCAGGGACAGGGCCAGCCGTTTTTTCACAACGATCGCAATATGCCTCCGGTCTCCGTTCATCGGCCTTCGTCCTCCGGCTCCGCGATTTCCTGGCCTTCACGCCCCGCTTGGCTCGCCACCTTTCTTACGGCTGACAAGCGCTTGAGAGCATCGCCTGCGAAGGCTGTCGAGCGACAGCTTTTCCCCTCGGAACCGCTGCATTCTTTCTACTCAAACTATTCACTTCTCCCTGATTCCGCAAATTTTTCTATCCAGCCCAGCAAAGTGTCAAAATGAGTGTCAACTTTTTCTTGCTATCCATGATATTTATGGTTAGCCTGTAAATATCATGGATAAAAAACGCCATCTGACTGAAAAAATCAATCGTCTTCTGACCATGTTTCCGGTCGTGGCCATTGTCGGGGCGAGACAGTGCGGCAAATCCACCCTGGCCAGACAGCTGCGGCCGGACTGGCGCTACTACGACCTGGAAAACCCGAACGATTACCAACTGATCAGTAGCGATCCCACCGCATTCTGGAGCCTGCACCGGGATCGGGTGATCATCGACGAGGCCCAGCAGTATCCGGAACTGTTCCGGGTGCTGCGCGGTGTCATAGATGAGCGGCGGACGGAAAAGGGCCGTTTTCTCCTCACCGGTTCCAGTTCTCCGGCGATAGTGAGTGGAATCACCGACAGTCTCGCCGGCCGCATCGCCACAGTCGAACTGTGGCCGTTCAAACAGACCGAGTATACCGAAAAGCCGTTATCCGGCCTGTACGGTCTGCTGGCCGACAAGGCCACCAAGGCGGCGGACTTTCTCCAGCTCGCCCCCGAAACGACCCCGGCACAGAGCATGAATATCTGGTTTCTCGGCGGTTTCCCCGAGCCGCTGCTTGCGGCAGCGGCAGACCCGGGATTTCATGCCCAGTGGATGGAGCAGTACTTCATGAACTATCTGGGACGTGACATCCGGGCGCTCTTCCCCCGGCTCAACATGCACCATTTCAGACGGTTCCTGCTCCTTTTGGCCCAGTTTTCCGGGCACCAGCTGAACATGAGTGAAATGGCCAGGGCTCTGGAGGTGAGCGTTTCCACCATCCGGGAGTACCTGGACATCATTCACCAGACCTTTCTCTGGCGCAACATGCCGGCCTTTACCAAAAATTCACTGAAAAAAGTTCAGAAGGCCAATAAGGGATTTTTTCGGGACCAGGGACTGCTCCACGGTTTGCTGAAAATATCCGGTCCGGACGCCCTGCTGCTCCACCCCGTTGCCGGCTTTTCTTTTGAGAGCTTTGCAACCGAAGAGCTGATCCGGGGCATGCAGGCCACCATGGCAACCGGCCTGGAGTACAGCTATTACCGGACGGTGGATAAGTCCGAAGTTGACCTGATTCTCGAAGGCAACTTCGGCCTGATACCGATTGAAGTAAAGATGTCCTCCGCCGTAAAACGGACCGACCTGCGCGGTCTGGAGAATTTTATATCCGACCTGAATGTGGATTACGGCATCCTCATCAACCGGGGAAAACGGGTGGAGCGGTTGACGGAAAAAATCGTCCAGGTCCCGGTGCAGTACATCTGACCGCTTGCAGTGGGAACAAGACAATCACCGGACAACTCTTCCTATTTTTCTGCCCGGGAAAATTTCATCCCGGGCAGAAAAACTCTTCAGGATCTGAAAGAATGTGGAGCAGTTTAAATAATGAATTTCTGTGGCGCCAGCGGCTTGTCCCGCCAGAAATCCGGGTCATGGGGAGGCACGACGTGGGCCCCCATGATCGAGAGCCTTCCTTTCCAGACTTCATTCTTTTGAATCGTCTGTTCCGGGGGCTTTCGGCGGCTCTCCTTTTTCATTCCAGCCCCTTGCGCAATAGTACTCTTTGAGCATTTCGGTCATTTGTGCCCGAGTGATTCCCTTCTTTGTCTCAGGCAGGGAATCCCGGTACAATCTTGAGGGCAGCTGATCATCATCGACCGACAGACCTTCCCGCAGGTTGAATCTCCGCGTATCGTCGGTGACGTTTCGGGCGATTTGCTGCATTTCCGGGACGGTGAAACGGGTCCCGACCACCCCTTCGAGAATCGTTGCCAACTCGTCCCACTGGTAAAGGTCGCGAAAGAAGCGGCAAAGCACAAAAGTGTCGAAGATGGTCAACCGGTCCTCCCACTCGCAGAAGATCGCCGCCTTGCCGGGGATCACCTCCGGATCGACCATTCCGGTCAGTTCCGGTTTGTAGAAGGTTGCCCGAAGATGGCAGGCACCGCGCGCCGACGAACCGTAGGCCAGGCCCATGCCCTTCAGCACCCTGGGATCGTACCCGGCCGGCTCCAGGCCTTTGACATGGACTGCCTGGTCCTCCATCCCCCACGCCGCGGCCGCCACCCGTATTCCTCCGGCGAGCGTATCGCC
>CAYTVF010000026.1:6124-29822 GCA_964441345.1 uncultured Desulfopila sp.
ATACCGCGCCGGGCGGCGATATCCCGCAGCAGACCGGCAATCTGTTCGGTCTCACCGTAGTCTATCGGATACTCGATCCGCCCCTGACGGACCGCCTCGATGGTCAGCCCGGCGAGATTGCCGGCGGTGATGGTATCCATGCCGAGCCGGTCGCAGAGGTCGTTGAGGTAGATGATCTCCTCAATTCCCCCGACCTCGCAGAGCCCGCCGAAGGCGTAGATGGTCTCGTATTCCGGCCCCTCCACCCGCAGCCCCTGGTAAGGTCCCGCCTTGACCGTGGCCAGCCGGCCGCAGGCGATAAAGCATTTCCGGCAGGCCTTCGGCACCACCTCGCAGCGCTCATGGAGGGCGCCGGCGTTGATGGCCTCGGCATGATCGGCGCGGCCCTTCTGCCAATAGCGGGTGGGAAAGCCGCCGACATGGTTCATGATATCGACCAGCATCGGAGTGCCGAGGCTCTTATAGGCCTTCACCCCTTTATCCTCGCGGGAACGTTCGCTCATCTCCCGGACAAAGGCCTTAACCAGGCCGGGATCGGCCATCGTCTTGACCTTGTTGCCCCGGAAGGCCACGGCTTTCACCTTTTTCGAGCCGAGCACCGCCCCCGCCCCGGTCCGGCCGGCGCTGCGCCAGTAGTCGTTTTCGATCACCGCAAAGGTTATCAGGGCCTCGCCGGCCGGACCGATGGCCACTACCCCGCACTTCTCCCCGCCGGGCCGGTTGTCCTTGATCCAGCCCTTGACATAATCCTCGGTCTCGTAGGTCGATTTGCCCCACAAGTCCCCGGCCGGATGGAAGAACACCGAATCCTCCTGCACCTCCACCCAGACCGGTTCTTCCGCCGCGCCATGGAAGACGATGGCATCGAACCCGGTTGCGGCGATATGGTCGGCCACCTTGCCGCCGGCATAGGATTCCGAGTAACATCCGGTCTGCGGCGACTTGGTAAAAACCCCGTGCCGGGACGATCCCCAGATCGGCGTGCCGGCGGTCGGGCCGCCCGCGAAGATGAGATGGTTGTCCGGGCTGAAAGGCTCGACACCGGGCGGATTATGGCGCAGCAGGAGATAGGTCGCCAACCCCTTGCCGCCCAGGCTCCGCTGCAACACCGCATCGCTTATCATCTGGATCTCATAGGACTGCCGGGTCAGATTGATCCGCAGCACCGTGTTGAAAAATCCGTGCATTTCGCCCTCTCCTTATCTGATTTTTTATTATTTTGAGTTACAGGACCTTACGGTAAATATCGCGAGCTTCCGGCTGGGTCAGCACGCGGGGATTGTTGGCCAGCAGCCGGGTGACCTTCATGACCCCTGCGGCGAGGCCGTCGAGATCCTCCTCCTTCACCCCATACTCACTCAGCCTTTTCGGCAGTTCGAGATCGGCGGCAAGGATGCGCATCGCCTCGATCGCCCGGCCGGCGCCTGCAATGGGCGTACAGCCGGCCACATCCTGGCCGAAGATCGCGGCAATGACGGCAAACCGCTCCGGCCGGGCAACCATATTGAACTCCATCACCGGGGTAAGCATGATGGCGTTGGCGATGCCGTGGGGGATATGGAATTCCGCGCCGATAGGATAGGCGAAGGCATGGACGGCGGTCACCCCGGCATTGGCAAAGGCCATGCCGGCGAGCATGCTGCCCTCCAGCATGCTGCTGCGGGCGTCGAGGTCCGAGCCGTCCCGGAAGGCCCGGCGGATGCTGCCGTACAGCAGTTCCATCGCCCGGCAGGCGAGCATATCGGTGAGCGGCTCGGCATTGTTCGAGGTATAGGCCTCGATTGCATGGATCAGGGCGTCCATGCCGGTCGCAGCCGTTACCCTCGGCGGCAGGCCGACGGTCAGTTCCGGATCGAGCAGGGCGACGGTCGGGAAAAGATAGGGACTGACGATGCCCTTTTTCAATTTCTCGTCGTCGTCGGAGAGGATGGCGATAGGAGTCACCTCGCTGCCGGTGCCGGCGGTGGTCGGGATGACCAGGAGCGGCAGGCCGGGACGGGGCACCAGGTCGATACCGAAAAACGAAGTGATCTCGCCGTCGTTTGCGGCCAGCACCGCCGCCACCTTGGCGATATCGATAGCCGAACCGCCGCCGATGCCGATGACCAGCTCCGCCCCGCTCTCTTTCAGGGCGTCGGCCGCCCGGCAGGCGATCTCCAGCCGGGGATCGGGCTCGATACCGTCGAATACCGTGGCGGCAATCCCCGCCCCGGTAAGCAGGGCGGTAAGTTTGTCGATCATCCCCGTGGCGACGATGCCGGGATCGGTGACGATCATCACCCGTTTCTTGCCGAGTCGTTCGATCTCCGCCGGCACCCGGGCCAGACAGCCGGCGCCCCGGACGATCCGGGAGGTGGTTTGAAAAAGTATGTCTTTCTGCATTGGTATCTCCTTTGCCAGGCCGTCCCTTAGACGGCCAGATATTTTTTCTGAATCGATTTTTCCTCGCGAAATTCGGCGATATCGCCTCGGTAGACCACATGGCCCTTGTCGAGCAGCACCACCCGGTCGGCGACCGCCATGGCGAATTTGAGATGCTGTTCGGCCAGGAGGATGGTGGTGCCGGCCTCCTTCAGGCGCAGCACCAGCTCCTTCAAGTGGCCGACAATCACCGGCGACAACCCCTCGGTGGGCTCGTCGAGGATGAGGATTTCCGGGTTGCCCATCAGTGCCCGGGCGATGGTCAGCATCTGCTGCTCGCCGCCCGAGAGGGTACTGCCGTTGCGGTGGGTGAAGTTTTTCAGGGTGGGGAACTGTTCCAGCACCGAGTCGAGCTGCCAATTGCCCCGCCGGCCCTGGATCACCCCGAATTCGAGGTTTTCGAGGACGGTGAAAGGTCCGAGAATCCGCCGATCCTCGGGTACGAAACCGAGACCGGCCCTGGCCATCTTGTATGACGGAAGCCCCTGGCATTCCTTGCCTTTCAAAACTACCTTGCCTGCTTTCGGTGGAGTGAGGCCCATCAGCGAGCGGAAGGTGGTGGTCTTGCCGACCCCGTTCCGGCCCATCAGGCAGACCGTCTCCCCCGGATGGACATCGAATTCGACATCGAACAGGATATGACTGCGGCCATAGTAGGTATTGAGGCCGCTCACCGAAAGTATGTGGTTTTGCTTTTGTTTTTGTTGCCGTTGTTCCATTACAGTTCCTCTCCAAGATAGGCTTTGACCACCTCGCGGTTGGCGCGAATTTCGTCCGGCGTCCCCTCGGCCAGGAGCGCCCCCTGCTGCAGGACCCGGATGGTGTGGGCGATTTCGAAGACCATGTCCATGTCGTGCTCGATGAACACCAGGGTCAGATCGTATTTTTGCCGGATCTCGCCGATCATCCGCCGGGTCCGCTGCCGTTCCTCCGGCGACATGCCGGCGGTCGGCTCGTCAAGGAGCAGGAGGGTCGGCTCCAGGGCCAGGGCAATGGCGATATCGAGCAGTTTCTGGTCGCCGTGCGACAGTTCGAAGGCCAGCCGCTCCGCCTGGCCGGCCAGACCGAGGGAGTCGAGGATGGCGAGAGCCGCATCGGTCGCCCGCCGGTACAGCCGGGAGGGCCGCCAGAACTGCCGGGTCTGGTCGAGGTTGGCAAGCGAGGCCAGCCGGACATTGTCGAGGACCGTTTCCTCCGGGAAGATCGAGGCCACCTGGAAGGCGCGGCCCATACCCCTTTTGACGATTGCCTGGGTGGAGAGCCCCACCAGATCCTCGCCCTTGAAAAGGATGCGGCCGCTGTCCGGCAGGAGGTGGCCGGTTATCTGGTTGAACATGGTGGTTTTGCCCGCGCCGTTCGGCCCGATGATGGCGGCGATCTCGCCCGGGAAGACCGAAAAACTGAGTTGCTGGGTTACCTTCAGGCCGCCGAAGGCCTTATTTACAGATTCGAGCTGCAAGATTGGCTTCATCTTTGTTTATACCTTGTTGAGTTCTGCGAATTCTGGCGTAAAGATCCAATGCCCCGCCGACAAGACCTTTGGGAAAACCGATCACCATGATCAGGATGATGGTGCCTATAATGAGGGACCAGTATTCGGTGTGGGCGCCGACGATATCCTCGATGAGGATAATCATCACCGCGCCGACCAGCGGTCCGAAGAATTGGTGAATGCCGCCCAAAACCGACATGAGGATGACCTCGCCGGAGGTGGTCCAGAAGAACATGTCGGTGTGCACCGAACCGTCGACGCCGGCCATCAAGGCGCCCGCCAGGGTGGCGAACAGCGAGGCGACGATGTAGATGCGCAGCTGGTTGTGCCGCACCCGCCGGCCGAGGAATCGCACCCGGTCCGGATTCTGCCGGACACCGCGGAGGATGAGACCGAAGGGCGAATAGGCCATGCGCTTTAAAACCCAGATGGAGACGAGGACCAGGGTCATGACGAAATAGTAGTAGAAGATCTTGTTGCCGAGGAGCCCTGGCAGGAGGATGCCCTGCAGACCGTCGTCACCGCCGGTGAAGTCGTACAATTTGAACATGATCTGCCAGGCCAGTTGACCGAAGGCCAGCGTCAGCATGGTGTAATAGACGCCGCCCACCCGGATCACCAGGAGGCCGAGCAAAAAAGAGAGAACCAGGGTGAACAGCAGCCCCGCGGCCAGCGCCGCCGCATACCACTCACCGCCCAGGTAATGAACAGTCAGGCCGACCGCATAGCCGCCGATGCCGTAATAGAGCGCCTGGCCGAAGGACAGCATGCCGGTCACCCCCCACAGCATATTGAAGGAAATGGCGAACAGCGCCCAGATCAGGATATTGTTCGCCACATTCAGCTGGTAGCTTGAGGTCATCAGCACCGGGACCAGAGCAAAGGCGAGGACCAAAAGACCCCAGCCCAGCGCATTACCCAGCGTATTACCTTTTATCAGGGATTTCATCTCAGACCTTCCTCGTTTTGCGGGGGGCGAAGAGTCCCTCCGGTTTGAATATCAGGACCACCACCATGACCAAAAAACTGAAGAGCGTTGCCCATTCGGGGACAAAGGCCACGGCAAAGGCGTTGACCTCGCCGAGGATCAGAGAGGCCAGCCAGGCGCCCCAGAAATTGCCCATCCCGCCCATGACCACCACGATCATCGAATCGATGATCACCTCGATGCCGGCCCCCGGAGTGACTGTCCGCAAGGGGGCGGCCAGGGCCCCGGTCAGGCCGCCGAGGGCGGTGGCGATGCCGAAGACCACGGTCATGGTCAGCGGCACATTGATGCCCAGCGCCCCGAGCATCTCCCGGTCGACGGCGGCGGCCCGGGCGATCTTGCCCGGCCTGGTCCTGGCCAGAATCCACCAGGAAGCGACGACCACCACCAGGCCGATACCGATGATCAACAGGTTGTAGGAGGGGATGAAGATATCGCCGACAGTCACGGCGCCGGAAAAGCCCGCCGGCCGGGGGATCGATTTGTATTCGGCGCCCCAGACCAGCTTGACCAGATCGTCGATGATCAGGATCAGGCAGTAGGTGAGGAGGATCTGAAAGCCCCCCTCGTTGCTGCGTCCGTAGATCTGCCGCAGTACCAGAAATTCGATGAGCGCCCCGAAGAGCCCCGCGCCAACGGCGGCCAGGGCCAGAGCCAGCCAGAAGTTCAGAGCCCAGACGGTGACTACCTGGTAACCGAGGTAGGCGCCAATCATATAGAAGGAGCCGTGGGCGAAGTTGAAAATATTGCCGACCCCGAAAATCAGAGTCAGGCCGCTGGCCACGAGAAAGAGCAGGGTGGCCATGGTCAGACCGCTGACCACCTGAGTAACCAGAAATGAGATATCCATACAGAGTACTCCCTCTGCCCGAACCCTGCAGGCATCTCACCTTCCGGGTCCGGGCGATGTAGCGGGGCGTCGGATAAAGCCGTCACGCCCCGCCGTTGACTGATCGAAAAAAACGAGCGGTGCTGCTTCTTGCTAGCTACTTCTTACGTTTTTACTTCTTGCGTTTTGCCGCGATATACTCGGGTGGCGGAACGATGTCCGCCGGCTGGTAGACGGTCCAGTTACCGAGCATGATCTTGGCCGGCGGAAAATCGCTGCTGGCCACGGTGGTGCCGATGGCCTGGACCTGCATGATCTGATGGGTAACGGGATCGATGGTCGAGGTGAAACCTTCCGGATCCTCGGGGAGACTCAACTTCATCCCCTCAAGGGCCTTGACCAGGGCCTCGGTGTCGTCGGGGTTGCCGACCTTTTCCACCGCCTGGGCGATGGCGTAGATGCCGGCATACGCTCCTTCCGCGGCATAGGTGGGATAGCGGCCGGTCCGTTTCTTGAATTCATCGACGAATTTCTTGTTGCGCTCGGTCGCCGGCCAGTTGTTATGGTGCCGGGCGGAGAGAATGAGGCCCAGCGGCAGTTCATCGCCCATGGCGCTCATCAACTCATAGTTGCCGCCGGCATCCGGATGGAAGTAGGTGAGCTTGTCGAACATCCCGTAGGCCTTGGCCTGCTTGATAAAGGCCACGGTGTCGCCGCCCCAGAAACCGGCAACCAGAACATCGGGTTTGTCTTTCATAATCGAGGTGACGTAGGCCGAATAGTCGGGCGCGGAAAGCTTTGGCCAGTATTCGCCCACGACCTCGTAGGGGACGCCGAAGCGGTCGAGGTTATAGCGGAGTTCATCCCACTGGGCGTGGCCGTAGGAGTAATCCGGGCCGATGAAGGCGATCTTTTTCCAGGGCTTGGTTTTCGCCATTTCCTTGAGATAGAGGGCGCCGGCGGCCATCGACTGGAAGGTGTCGTTGGATACCCGGAAATAATAGGGCTGGAAATTGTCGACCGTCAGTTCGGTGGCGGCATGGTCGGTGCCGATAAAGATCACCTTGTTCTGTTTCGATACCTCGGTCACCGCCAGGCCAACGCCGGAGCTGACCACCCCGTAGAGGAAATGGACCTTATCCTCGGCGATATAGCGATTGGCGACCCGCACCGCGTAGGCGGGTTTGGCCTTGTCGTCGGTGAAAACGGCGTCGATCTTGTATCCGCCGGCAACTCCCTTGACATTGATTTCGTCGATGGCCATCTCCGCCGCGGCCACCGAATCCATGCCGTACAAGCCGGGCCGGCCGGTCATCGGATACATCGCTCCGACCCGGATCACTTTTTCCTCCGCCGCCTGGGCAAGCGGCACGGCGATCAAGGATAATACCCCTATTACCAGACACCCCCATCCATGTTTACCAACCATTTTTTCCTCCTTGTCTCAAAATTAGGCGAGCAGACGCTCTCTTTAAAACCCTGATTGCCCCGTTGATGCCGCTGTTTTGTTTTTTGTTATTGGGCGGCGCCCCCGTCAGCATTCAGGTGAAGGAAAGCAGCAATTGTGCCAAATCGGTCGCAATACGACAACTTATTGTTTTTATTTAATTTATTGAACAGAAAACAGGAGCGAGTTGCAGGAGGAAGGCTTGCAGAAATGCAAGATAACAACGGGAGAACGTGTAGCTCAGAAATAAATTTACTTATATATCAGTATGATTGGAGGTTCATTGCAAGTTTGCAGTGTTTTGCAGCTTTGCAATCAACGAATTGATCATCCGGAGACGGTCAAATTGTAGCGCACCATCTTGCGCCAGAGAGTCGTGGGGTGGATGTGCAGTTCGGCAGCGGCATGGTTCAGATTTCCGCTTTGGCCGAGAACCTTCTGCAGAAGCTTGCGCTCGTAACTTTCCAGAGCCTCCTTGAGCGGCGTCGGCCGGCCATCGCCTCTTTCCTGCATCTCGCAGAAGGAACGAATTTCCGACGGAAGATCCGCCGGCCCCAGGGTTTCTCCCTCGCCGAGGACGATCATCCGTTGAATGGCATTGATCAGTTCCCGCACATTGCCGGGATAGTCGTACTGGCGGAGCAGTTCGAACACCACCGGATCGATCTTCTTTTTCACCGGCAGATCGCGATTGAATTTTTCCAGGATGGACTCGGCCAGGGCCGGGATATCCTCCCGTCGCTGCCTCAGCGGCGGGATGGTTATCGGCACGATATTCAAACGATAATAGAGATCCTCCCGGAACAAACCCTTGCGCATCTGTTCCTGGAGATTTTGATTGGTGGCGGCGATGATGTGGACATCGACAAAAGTCGCCGCGGTCGCCCCCACCCGCTTGAATTGCCGGTCTTCGATGACTTCGAGGAGTTTGACCTGCATCTCCGGACGCAGCTCGGCAATCTCGTCGAGAAAAACCGTGCCCTTGTTGGCCGCCTCGATCAGGCCGATTTTTCCGCTGGCCAGTGCACCGGTAAAGGCTCCCCGTTCGTAGCCGAACAGCTCGCTCTCCATCAGCGAGGTGGGAATCGCCCCGCAGTTGATCTTGACAAAGGGCTGTTCCTTGCGCGGACTCATCCCGTGGATGAGTTTTGCCAGCATGCTCTTGCCGACCCCCGACTCCCCGGTGAGCAGCACCGAGGCCTCGACCTTGGCAACCTTGATGGCCTTCTGGACCACCCTGGCCATCTCGGGGCTTTTCACCACCAGGTCCCGCAGCGCGTGATCCACCTCATGGTATTCCTGCAGCGACTGGTAAAAGAAACTGCTCTTCTTGCGGGTCTCGTCAAGCGCCACCCGCAGCTCGTTCAGCTCCGTGATATCGCGCACATTGGTGACAACCACGGAAATCTGGCCATCCTCGGCAAAGACCGGCGTACCGGTGACTATCACCAGCTTGCCGCCCCGGATATGCTGCAATAGAGTGATCGGCTTTTTCTGCTGCAACACCTCCAGGGTAACCGAGTGGTCGAAGACATGATCAGCCACCAGGTCATGCATATTCCGGCCGATCAGACTTTCCCGCGACAGCCCGGTGATCCGCTCATAGGACTTGTTGACCTTCAGGGTGTTGGCCTCGCCGTCGGTGACATACAAGCCGTCATAGGACGATTCGAAAATCGCTTCGAGCTCCCGGTGCAGTTTCTGGTAATTCTGCAGCTGGGAGATGATCTTCTCGTGTTCGGAGACATCCTGAAATACCGAAATCACCCCGACGACCCGCCCCCCATCCATAATCGGGGAGCGATTGGCAATAATCGTCACTTCCGGCAAGGTGATCTTCCGGCCGATCTGTGCCGTGCCGGTGCGCATCACATCCTGCATGTCGGCCCAGGCATGGGGCCGGACATCCCTGATGTCCCGACCGACCAGGACCGCCTCGCCGTCGTTGAAAATCCGCCGCGCCGCCCTGTTGTAGATGAGAATCGTTCCCTCGCAATTGATGACCACGATGCCGTTATGCGAGGCATCGATGCTTAACGAAAAGAGCTTGTCCATGCCGTCCCCTTCTCCGCCGTTGCGGCCAAAAAAACATCGCAAAGGCCCCCACATTTTTCAAGCGGCCACCCGTGCCAAAGGATCCATCCTGGTGGCACTATACGCCGGAATCGGGTTACATTCAAACAACAATTAAATTGAATTAAATAGTGTCACTCCTCAATTAATTCAACTCAACTTGTTTTTTTACTGCAGCCTTGCAAACCAAAGAGGGTGTTAGAATGTATAAGTAATCAGGAGTGGTGTATCGGACTCATCGTTTGCGCAGCCACTTGTCCAACTCCACTGCGATAAGCACTGTGCTGGTCACTGCCACGATTTCAATCCAATCGGAACCCGAAAGGGGAACCGTGCGAAATATCCACTGCAGCGGCGACGCATACAGCATGGCTAGCTGGGCAAAAAAAGCGGCGATCATGCTGTAAAAAAGGATCGGATTACTGATCGGGTTGAGGCGGAAGATCGACTCGGTCTCGGATCGACTGTTCCAGGCCTGGAAGAACTGGTAAAATACCATGGTGGTCACCGCCAGGGTACGTGCTTTCTCCAGCGACGCACCCGACTGAAGGGCCTGAATGAAAACATAGATCACGCCGATGGTGATCACCGACCCCACCAGAAGAGTGCGCTGCACCAGCAGCCGGGAAAAAATCCCCTCGCCCGGCGGGCGGGGCGGACGATCCAGCACCCCTTTCTCAGCGGGCTCGAAGGCCAGGGCGACATCCTGCATCCCGTTGGTCACCAGATTGATCCAGAGGATCTGGGCGGGGATGAAGGGAAGAGGCAGCCCCAGCACCACAGCGGCGACAATGGAAAAGATGTCGGCCACTCCGGTCGGAATCAGGAAAAAAATCACCTTCCGCAAGTTGTCGAAAACGATCCGACCCTCCTTGACTGCGTTCAAGATGCAGGCAAAATTATCATCGGCCAGGACCATGTCCGACGCCTCTCTGGCCACATCGGTGCCGGCAATGCCCATGGCGATGCCGATGTGGGCAGCCTTCAGGGCAGGAGCGTCGTTGACGCCATCGCCGGTCATGGCGACAATCTCGCCGTGCCGGACCAGTTGCCGGGTAATACGCAGTTTATGCTCCGGCGACACCCTGGCGAAAACCGATACCTCCGCCACGCGCCGGTACAGTTCGTCGTCGCTCATCCCTGCCAGGTCGCTACCGGTGACGACCGGCGCGGAACGTTCGGCGATTCCCAACTCCCCGGCTATAGCCTGGGCGGTGACTCCATGATCGCCGGTAATCATGATCACTCGGGTACCGGCACGCTTGCATCCTTTGATCGCTTCGATCGCCTCCGGCCGCGGCGGGTCGATCATCGCCTGCAAACCGGCAAAGACGAAGCCTTGCACTATGTCTTCCGAGCCGATACTCTCCTTGTCCGCCGCTTCTTCCTTCCAGACCATTGCCAGCACCCGCATCCCCTCCATGCCGTAAGCGGAAGCGCGATCCATCAACGTCATCCGCTCCGCCTCGTCAAGAGTACAGAGCTCCAGCAGTCTTTCCGGCGCACCCTTTACAAAGACCAGGCATGCATCGTCCTGTCGATGGAGAGTCGCCATCCAGGACCGCTCGGATTCAAAGGGAATCATGGCAAGCTGAGCCAGACGTTCCTGCTCAAATTCCAGCTGAAGTCCACCTTTGAGAGCGGCGACAATCAGGGCAGCCTCGGTCGGGTCGCCACTCACACGCCACTGGCTACCCTCCTGATAGACCTCCGACTCGTTACAGAGCAAGCCGATCGACAACAGCCGATGCAGCCTTTCGCCGCATTCCGCCTGTGCTCCGTAAAGCAGAATCCTGCCATCGGGTTCATAGCCGCTGCCGGTCACCTCGTAATCGTGGACGCCATCGAACAGCCGCGTCACCATCATTTCGTTTTTAGTCAGGGTGCCGGTTTTATCCGAGCAGATCACCGTAGTGCTGCCTAAAGTCTCAACTGCCGGAAGTTTACGGACGATGGCGTTCTGCTTCGCCATCCTGGTCACCCCGACCGCCAGGGCGATCGTAACGACAATAGGCAGGCCTTCGGGAATCGCCCCCACAGCCGCGGCAACCGCGGTCAGAAACATCTCCTTGAGACTATTGCCCATCAGCAGGCCCAGCAGAAACAAACACGTCGAGGTTGCCACGACGAGCATCCCCACCAGTTTGGCAAAATTATCTATTTTGTCCTGGATCGGCGCCCGTACCTGACCGATTTCCCGCATTTCGCCAGCAATGCTGCCGAGCATGGTCTGCTGACCGGTAGCGACAACCAGACCTCGACCTCGTCCGTTGACCACAACCGTACCCACAAAAACCATATTGGTCTGGTCGGCCGGCACAAGGTTTTCGGCGATAATCGGCTTGACGGATTTTTCAGCCGGCAACGACTCGCCGGTCAGCATCGCCTCATCGATCCGCAGTTCATTTACGTACATCAGCCGCAGGTCCGCGGGCACATGGATACCGGATGCCAGCAGAACCAGATCGCCAGGCACCAGGTCGGCCGCGGCCACTTCCTGCTCATGTTTGTCACGAATCACCCTGGCCTTGGCAACGACCAGCTTTTTCAACGAACGCACCCCTTCCTCGGCCTTCATCTCCTGGGTGAAGCCGATGACGGCATTGATGACGACAACGGCCAGAATAACGCCGGCATCGATGAATTCCCGCAGCAGGAAGGTAAT
Organism: uncultured Desulfopila sp.; assembly: GCA_964441345.1. Taxonomy (GTDB): domain Bacteria; phylum Desulfobacterota; class Desulfobulbia; order Desulfobulbales; family Desulfocapsaceae; genus Desulforhopalus_A. The sequence goes on from CAYTVF010000026.1 coordinate 18,040, forward strand.
TATGGCCGCTATGAGCAGCAGGAATATCAGCGGACTGGCAAACTGATGCAGCAGTACCCTGAACCTGCTTATCTGCTCCTCTTCGCCAAGGCGATTGGGGCCGCAGGCTTCCAGACGTTGGTGCACCTGCCGGGCATCGAGGCCATGACCGTCGGTTTCGAGAATTTCCAGCACTTCCTGTCTGTCCATCCGGTACCACATCATGATCTGCTCCTTCCGACACACATGCATTGCGGCAGGCAGCGCGCCGTCGCGCAAAAACCGCCATGGAGAGGGCGCACCTGCGAGGAAGACGGCTGCCCGAACAAACCGGCACGACCCGCTTGGATTCGCAGTTTTTTCACATTCAATCTTATCTTTCTTCTCTTGAGGATGGCAAGTTTTTTAAAAGTACGAGACGGACAGGCAAGACGGAGCCTGCCGGGAGTGACTATGCATTGGGATCGACGTACGGCTGCAACCCATCGAACAGTGTCCGATGGAACCTTACGCCGATCCCGATACGCAAATAAACGGGAGAAAAATCAAACGGTGCAGCGATATCCTTCCACCCCGGGATACCCGAGGTCGTGCAGCCAACTCATGCCCTGGCTGGTGATAAGTGCCCGTTCTCTTTCCGGATCGCTTTCGATTATCCCCGCCTCGCACATCGACACCATCGCCGTTCTGGTCTCGACGAGGCTGAGGTTCAGCCGCTCGGCGATGGTCGTGCTGGCGACAAGATCGGGACATTCGTTGCCGGCCATCTCCGCCAGAACGCCTAGAATTTTTTTCTTAATTATCACGGAACACATGCTGTCATCTCATTATTGAAACAAAAATCCGTCAATCCGCCACGGCCGTACAACCATGCGGCACCCCCTGTACATCCCAGCCCCGCAGCCGGTAGTAATCCTGCAGCAGGTACTCCATCTCGTCCGCCGCAAGCGACCTGCCGTCGGGGAGTTTCTCACGGTGCAGCCTCTGCGGCAGCCGGTCGTCGCCCGGCCGCAGCCCTTCGCGGATATTGAACTGCCTGGTCATATCGGTCACCCGGACGGCGATTTTTTCCAGCTCTTCCTGACCTGCCGACAGGCCCGTGGCAAGAGTAATGGATTTGCCCAGTTCCGCCCAGGAATAGAGATCGCGATAAAAACGGCAGAGAATCAGGGTGTCGAAGATATTGAGGCGGTTCTCGAAATCGATGAGCATCGCCGCCTTATCCTCGATCTGGGCCGCCGGGATCATCCCCGACAGCTCCGGCTTGTAGAAGGTGGTCCGCAGATGGCAGGCGCCGCGGGGCGAGGTGCCGAAAGTGAGGCCCATCCCTTTCAGCACTCGGGGATCATAGCCGGCCGGTTCCATGCCTTTGACATGGATGGCCAGATCGGTCAGCCCCCAGTGTTCTGAGGCCGGGATGATGCCGCCCGCGAGGATGTCGCCGATATCTTCGCGGGCGGCGATCTTCTCGATCAGAGCGGCGAGCTGGTCGGCATTGCCGTAGTCGATATCATACTCCAGCCGCCCCTTCTCTTTTGCCTCCATCACCAGGGCGCAGAGGTTGCCGGCGGTGATGGTGTCCATGCCGAGCCGGTCGCAGAGATCGTTGAGGTAGGCGACCTCCTCCATCTCGGTGATCATGCACAGCCCGCCGAAGGAGTAGATGGTCTCATACTCCGGGCCTTCCAGCTTGAGATCCTTGTGGCGGCCTTTGCTCAGCCTGGTCATCCGGCCGCAGGCGATAAAACACTTGGCGCAGGCGTGGGGCTTCACCTCATGCTCTTCATGATACTTTTCGCCGCTGATGTTCTCCCAGTGTTCCACCGAGCCCTGGTTCCAGTATTTGGCCGGGAAGGCCCCCGCGGTATTCATCAGGGAGACCATCATCGTCGTGCCCAGCCGCTTATAGGCTTTAACCCCGGGATTCTCCATATTGGTCTGGGAAAAGTTTTTGGCATAGGCGGCGACCCCTTCCGGGTCGGCATACTGCCGTTTCCGGTCGCCCTGGAAGACCACGGCCTTGACCAGCTTGGCCCCCATCACCGTGCCAACCCCGGCCCGGCCCGCACACCGCCATTTGTCGTTGGCGATGATCGCATAGCGGACCAGCTTCTCGCCGGCAGGACCGATCACTACCGCCCCTGGTTTCCTGAATCCTTCCCGATCAAGGGCAAACCTTTGCAGCGCTTCTTCCTCGGCGGCAAAGGTCTCCATTCCCCACAGATCTCCGGCGTCATGGAATTCCACCCCGTCCGGGTGGACCGACAGCACCGTCGGCGCGAGCGCCTTGCCGTGCAGGACAATCGCATCGAAACCGGTTGAGTCGATGGCTTCGGGCACCTTGCCGCCGGAATAGGATTCGGCATAAAAACCGGTCAGCGGCGACTTGGTGAACACCCCGAACCGGCTGCCCCCCCACAGCCGCCCGCCGCAAAACGGCCCGGTGGCAAAGATCAGGTGATTCTCCGGGGCGAGGGGATCCACTCCCGCGGGATTCCGCTCAAGGAGCAGGCGGGTGGCCAACCCCTTGCCGCCTAAACACTCGCGGAACACCTCGTCGGCAAGCTCTTCAATGACGAAAGTGCGGGAACTGAGATCAATCGTCAGAATTCGGTTATAAAATCCATGCATCGGTCACTCCTCCTGCTCTGATTTTCTTTTTCACGAACGGATCGCCGCCAGCCCGTCGCCAACGATATCCAGACCCTTCTGCAGCTGGGCGTCGGTGATCACCAGCGGCATCAAAAAGCGGATGACGTTGCCGTAGGTACCGCAGGCCAGGATGATCAGGCCCCGGTCGAAACAGAATTTGACCAGCGCCTTGGTCTCAGCCGCTGCCGGCTCTTTGGTCTTTTTGTCTTTGACCAGCTCGATCGCCACCATCGGCCCGAGACCGCGGACATCGCCGATCATATCGTTTTCTTTCTGCAAGCCGGTCAGGGTTTCGCGCAACTTGTTGCCGAGCTGCCGACCTTTTTCGAGGAGATTTTCTTCCGCAAAGATATCAAACACGGCCAGCGCCGCCGCGCAGGCCAGCGGATTGCCGTTGTAGGTACCGCCGATGCCCGAGGCGTGGACGCTGTCCATGATTTCCTTCCTGCCGACCACGGCGGAAAGCGGCATCCCGGCGGCCAGGCTCTTGGCGACGGTGGTCAGATCGGGCGCCACGCCATAGTATTCCATGGCAAACATCGTCCCGGTACGGCCGATGCCGGTCTGCACCTCATCGGCTATAAAAAGAATGTTGTTGGCCTCGCAGATGGCTTTCAGTTTCTGGAAATATTCCTTCGGCGGCGCAATGAACCCGCCTTCTCCCTGGACCGGCTCGACGATGATGGCCGCGGTCTGTTCGGCCGGCACATAATTGATGAAGAAGTCCTCCAGTTTGTCCGCGCATTCGACGCTGCAGCCCGGATATTCGAGGTTATAGGGGCAGCGGTAGCAGTTGGCAAAGGGCATCCGGTAGACTTCCGGGGCAAAGGGACCAAGGCCGAGCTTGTAGGGTTTGACCTTCGAGGTCAGGGTCATGCCCATCAGGGTCCGGCCGTGGAAGCCGTTTTCGAAGGCGATAATCGCCGGTTTCTTGGTGTAATAGCGGGCGATTTTGACGGCGTTCTCGACCGCCTCCGCCCCGCTGTTGGCAAACATCGCCGCCTTGGGGAAATCGCCGGGCACCGCCGCGCACAATTTCTCCGCAAGCCGTACCGGGCCTTCATAGGGGGTGACCATAAAACAGGTATGGGTGAATTTCTCCGCCTGATCCATGATGGCCTGGACCACCTTCGGATGGGAGTGGCCGACGTTCATTACGGCAATGCCGCCGCCGAAATCTATATACTCCTGGCCCTCGACATCGGTCAGCAGCGCCCCTTTGGCATGGGCGATATACCGGTCGGTCCCGCTGACATTGCCCTTGGCGATAACAGTGTTGCGAAGCTCGTGCAGGCTGTTGTTGGTTTGTGTGGTCTTCATCATGTCCCTCGATGTAGTGTTTTAAAAAAATAATCTGGCGATGGCTCCGAACATGGCGGAGCCATCGAAATTTGTTTGTTGCTCGAAACCATGCAAGATATACGCCACAGCCATCTCACACGGTATTGTCTTGATGTTTTGTAAAATCACCGTGGGCCTGTCACAATTCGGCCGCCCGGCTTGATCAATTTTCAGATCAACTATTTATTTTCCTTATTAATACCATTGAGATACTTATGATTCATCAAGGAATCACTGTGCTTGTCAGAAATTTCCGTACTCTTTCAAGGAGATGATCGGCACAGTGATCCACATCCGAATCAGCACGCCGCCGCCCCGCCACTCTGTCGCCGCCGCAGATGCCCCTCCACCGATTCAAAAAAAGCCTGCTCCCGGTCGCCGTGGTAGACCATCGACGAGGCGATTTCCCCGGCGAGAATGGCAAATTTGATCTTGTCCGGCAAGCGACCGATCCGCCCGCTGAACTCGCCCCCCGGTTTTTTCAGCATCGCCGGCAGGTGATCGAGAATGGCCTGGCGATACAGGGGCTGCTCGCACACTTCCGGATGGGCCTGGAAGTAACCGAACAACCGGGCATAGCAACTGTTGATCTCGCGGCTGATATCGTTCGAGATATCGGTGTAAAGCAATTCGCCGTTGCCCTCGCGGTGGCGCCGGAAAATTACCCTGGCCTCCTCCTCCGCCCGTTTTTCGAGGATTCGCAGGACATCGCTTATATACTCCTGCTTATTGGCGAGAAACTCCTCCTCCGCCAGCAGCAGATTGGCAATGATCTCATATGATGACGAAATCACTCCGCATTTATTGGCCGAGGCATCGCGCATCAGGATGACGCCCCGCTGCTGCAACCCCTTTCGCGCCTCCGGGGTGATAAAGGAATTGGCCCCTTCGACAATGACCCGGCAGAGCGGCGCTCCGGTCTCGTCGAAAAAGCGCTGCCAGTTGCCCGCATCGATGGTCTCCGGCCTGCCGCCTGCCGGGATGAAGAGATCGGCCGGGACACTGAAGATGAGGCTGTTGTATTCCTTATAAAATTCATCGTTGGAGATCCAGTATTCGGCAAGTCCCTGCGGCTCCCGCACCACCTTTTTAAAGAGCTCCTGCATCCCCTGCCGCCGGGTTTTCGTGCGGTACAGCAGATAGCCGCCCGGATGCAGGGCCAGAGGATCGAAAGCGGCGATATCGTCGCGCAGGATTACCGCCCGCAAGGCCGTATGATCGGCGCCATCCGGGTCGTAGAGGGCGGCCGAGCCGTCGACGATCAGCGGAATGCAGATCTTGGCGCAGCGGTTCAGCAGGATGTTCAGGCAGTTGCCGGCGACATCGCCACCCGGGCCGCCGGTAAAGATCACCCGGAAAGGATCATGTGCAATATCGATACCCTGCGTCGCCAGACAGACCTCGGCAAAGCGGACCACACCGGTCGAAGTCACCCCGTATTCCTTATGGTTGATGCCCACCTTCTTGCTGGACATGATGCCGGGGCCGAGCAGATAGCCGCGGCGTACCGCTTCGCGGGCGACCAGCTCGATCATGTTGTCGTGCATATTCTCGTCGGGGCCGAGCTCGATCGGTTCGTCCTCCCGGTAATAGTCGAGGACGCGCGGATCGGCGGCAACGCCGTCGCGGGTGACGAAGAGATCGAGAAAGCCGCTGATCAGACTGTACTGGAGGAAATAGAGCTGCTGCTTCAAGCGCCCGGCGTCGATCCCCTCATCCGCCTCCAGCACCGCCACCATCTTCGAACCGCCCTCATAGATATCCTTGTTTTTCAGATGCTGGGTATGGGCCAGCACATAGGTTTCGCGAAAGAGGCTGTTGGCCGCGGTCACATAATCGTCGCGGCCCTGGGTGATGATCGTCCGCCATCCGCCCCTGGCGATATCGGAAAAGCCGATATGGTAGGCGGCCCCGTATCTGCTGGAAAAATAGGTTACCCGGAACGGCCGGTCGGCCGGCAGATCATGAATGAAATCACTGCCCAAGCGATCGATATAGGCCGGATCGAGCCGGAAGGCCAGCGCCCGCTTCTCGGCCATGAAAAAATTGGTCTTCAGGGTGTGGGTGACAAAGAGCAGGCAGCAGCGGAAGATGGTCCGCCGGAACTCGTCGAGAAACCGCCTGCCGGTGGTAAAGTTTTCAACAAGGCCGGTGGTCTCGTCAAGCATCTCGGCGTAGCGGGCGGCCCGATTCTTCTGCTCCGGATCGAACCGGGCATGGAAAAGCTTTACCAGCTGCAGGGTCAGTTCCGGGTGGTTATGAAAGGCCCGCGACACGCCCTCCAGATCGAAGCTGTCGGGATGGGCATGGGCGAGATTGGTGTGGCAGAAACCGATAAAGGCGCGGACCAGCGAGCCGTCCGGCCCCCCCACGATACCGCTCGTAATCATCTTCTCATAGGTGAGCGCCGACATCGGCATCAGCTGGGTGGTATACATCTCCGCCCGCAGTTCCTGAAAAAGCGGACTCCCCTCTGCAATCAACCCGCCATCCGCGGTGGTGACATAGAAGGTCGCGAGAAAATAGGGATGCTCGCCGTCGTTGATGGTCAGGCAGTAGGAGCGATGCACGGTCAGATGCAGACGCCGGAAGGCATCGATGATCTGCAGGAGATATTTCCGGTCGGGTGGATTGGCCACCCCGAACAGCACCCGCGATTCCGGGCGGTTGTCGACGCCCTTGCCTTTCTCCACCGCGAGGCTGATGCCGCCGAGGGTGCGGCATTTGGCAAACAGCCGCAGCAGCCGGGCGATCCGGGCCGGCGGCGAAGTGCGGACATATTTGGGGTTGCTTCGCCACAACAGATACAGCAGCGCGGCCACCTCGCTTGCGGCACAGTCGGGATACCGGGTCTCGGCCTCCTGCAGCACGGCGCGCGCCAGGGTCCCCGGCAGCGCGGCGCCGCTGTCCGCCGTAGCCGTCGCCGTCTCCCCCGCCGAATCGAAGGAAAAATCCAGAACTTCCAAAGGAAAGCCGGTTCCCGGCACGGGACCGTAAGAGGTATGAATCTGGGCGTAGGAGATCGATCTTTCCGGCAGCGACAACAGCGCGCCGTGCAATGCTCCGGGCGCCCCGAGCTGGGCGATAATAATGGATTTTTCACTGTCCGCCAGGGTAAAGCGCCGATTGCGCTCCAGCAGGTGGAGGTTGGCGGCCAGGACTGAAACCGCCTCGACATCCTCGCTGTTGCAGGAAAAAAAATAGGGATGCATCCGCGTGTTCAGCCAGGCGAGATTGGTTTCCGCCATCCCCAGGCTTTTGCCGATAAAGTTGTGAATCTCTGCAATTACCGGGCTGCAATCATTGTCGACCATGTTTCCACCTCTCAGCTCACTTTGTCGTTGTAAAAAGGGTGATACGCCAGTTGAATCCTGTCGGGGACTTCAATACCGGCAGAGAATGCAAAGAACGGACCGGCGGGCTGTTTCTGATATCAACTTGATATCTCAAGGTATTTTCCAATTGCTGGCAGCTTTGGCAATACGGCATGATAGGAAAACGGATCAAAATCACCAAAACTGCTTGGTATTAATGGATTTTTCTGCGATCCAAATCAGGATCAAAAAGACGGATGTAAATTGCGCTACGATTTCAATGATGAGATGACGTTGATGATCCTTCGCCTGATCCAGTAATAATATTTGCCAATTCTTAATATATCTGGCAATAATTATTTCCAATTATTATATTATCCGGCAAATACAATTCCCGGAGACAAAACAATGATCGATATTCTTAAAGAGATAATTCTTGATTTTCAGGAGGTCGAACTGGCTGCGTCCATACCCAGGCGAGTCAAAATAACGCCTTGCCCAGGAAAGGCCACGGTCTGCATCGGAGTCCGTCGCAGCGGCAAGTCGACTTTCATGTTCCAGCTTATGCAACGCCTGCTCGACACTGGCGTTCCCCGCCGAAACATTCTCTATCTGAACTTCTTCGACGATCGGCTGCACCGCCTGCAAACCGACAACTTGGGTGTCGTTCTCGAAGCCTATTTCACGCTCTTCCCGGAGAAGAAAAATGCGGAGAAGATCTACTGTTTTTTCGATGAAATACAGGTCGTCCCCGGCTGGGAGCCGTTCGTCGACCGTCTGATACGGACGGAGAATTGCGAGGTTTATATTACCGGTTCATCAGCACAAATGCTTTCAAAGGAGATCGCCACCCAGATGCGCGGCCGTGCGCTTTCCTGGGAGATTTTCCCCTTCTCGTTCAAGGAGTACCTCGATGCCAAGGGGATTGACAGCGACGGCCCGCTGTCGACCAAAAAGCGGTTGACCGTGCAAAAGGCCTTCGAGGAGTATTGGCAAACAGGAGGCTTTCCCGAGGTCGCCGGGGTGAGCCGTCTGCTCCGGATCAAGATCCACCAGGAATACTTCAATGCCATGCTGTTCCGCGATCTCGTTGAGCGCCACGACATATCCCATCCCAAGGCAGTCACGGATCTGGCCCATTGGCTGGTGGACAACACAGCTTCGTTGTACTCGGTCAACAATCTTACGGGGTATTTGAAATCGCTGGGACACAAAGCACCCAAATCGGCGGTGTCCGACTATCTTGAATGGTTCGAGGATGCCTATGTCCTGTTCACCGTACGTATCTTCGATGCATCGCTGGCACGCGCCAACACCAATCCGAAGAAAATCTACTGCATCGATCATGCGCTGGTGACCTCGGTCAGCTCCGGCATTCTCGTCAACTCCGGGCATTTGCTGGAAAATCTGGTATTTGCCGCACTCCGCCGAATCACGCCCGATATCTTCTATTTCAAGAGCAAAGGCGGCCGGGAAGTGGACTTCATCGTCCAGCAACAAGACCGCTCCCGCATGCTGGTCCAGGTCTGCGAATCGATGGCCGCACCGCAAACCCGCAAACGGGAAGTGACGTCGCTCAACGAGGCGATGGTGGAGTTGAACCTGACGGAAGGCACGATCGTGACGCGCGGTGAGGAAGAGCAGATCCAGGTCGAATCCGGGGACATCAAGGTAGTGCCGGCCTGGCGGTTTCTTTTGAGCTTATCAAATACTGCTGAAGAATAAGGCATAAACCTGGTGCGGGTTTCCAGGAGGCTGTCCGAGAATGCCCTTTTCCCCCTCATCGTTATTCCCATGGATTAAGCAGAGCAACCCCACATTCCTTCATGTCGTAAATGTTACGGGTTACAATGGTTAAACGATGAATGATCCCGGTAGCAGCAATCAGAGAGTCTATTGCCGGCATTGGCCGGCCTGCACGTTCAGTCATCCCCTGGATCTTTCCCCACATCATGGCAACGTGTATGTCGATATCGATAATTCTGCTGAAAAATCGTTCCTTCATGTCATTTTCAACCCAATTATGCAATTCTTCTTTCGACATCTCTTGAAGGACTTTTGTCTCTCGTGAGGTCTAAGGTTATGCCGGAAAGAGGAGATTTCTTAAAGAACGACACCAGATCCGATTTTGGTTTATTCAGTTTCCGATACTCCTCAATAGCAAGTATGACTACAGATTCTTTCCCATGTTTTGTGACGATCTGGGGGCCATCGCGCCGAGCTTTGTCTACTAAGATGCTAAATTTATTTTTTGCTTCCTGGAGTTGCCATACGTTTCCCATGGGTTCACCTCTCTGATTGAATATTGTCTAGTCTGTCTAGATTTAAAATTTGTCCAAAAGCTCTGCCAACAGGATTAACTGAGCTCAATCCGATGGAAGCCGGCATCGCGGGGGTGGTCTACAAATACCAAGCCTTGCCAACCCTTTCTCCCATGAAATATTGTGTTGATTGACCTTGCGATCGTGCTTGACATGTCCGCAGAAAAAACCTACACCAGACTATTAGAAGCACTATTCTTCTGTATTTACAAGACGTAAGACATCCATCCCTTCGGGCGCTGGCTGCATCCGTTTGATTGTGTCGCGAGGGGGCATGGCTAGTGTTGAACCGGCTGTTTGGCGGCATGTCATGACATGCAATGGAAGCATAATTATCAGAAAAAGGAGAAAGGAATGACGTTTGACCCGATTGAACAGGCAGTGGAGGAGATTCGCCAGGGCAGGATGATCGTGATGGTAGATGACGAGGATCGAGAGAACGAGGGCGACCTGGTGATGGCCTCCGAGTTGGTTACCCCTGAAGCCATTGCCTTTATGGCCACCCATGGGCGGGGTTTGATTTGTGTGACGCTGACGGCGGAAAAGATCGAGGCATTGCGACTGCCGATGATGCCGGTTCATAACCACCTGCCACTCGGGGCGGCCTTCACCATTTCCGTCGAGGCCCGCCAGGGAGTGACCACCGGTATTTCGGCGCATGATCGGGCGCACACCATCAAAACGTTGATAGAGCATAAGGCCGGACCGGAGGATTGGGTCAGTCCCGGCCATATGTTTCCGCTCAGGGCGGTGCCGGGCGGAGTGCGGGCGCGCAACGGCCATACCGAGGCAAGCGTCGACATGGCAAGGCTCGCGGGCCTTGTTCCTTCCGGAGTTATCTGTGAAATCATGAACGATGACGGGACGATGGCACGTCTGCCGCAGTTGCGGGAATTTGCCGCCCGTCATGATCTCGGGATCTATTCGGTCGAGCAGCTCGCGGCCCACCTGCAATCGTAATTATCACAATCTCGCAAAGGAGCCTTGGGCTCCGTCATTTGGGCGCAGACTGGAATCGATAACCTGGAGCACTGGCTGCCGGTTTGCGCCCGAACGGGGCACAGACGACTTTTTCCTTATTTTTGCTGCAAAATTTCATCAATCTTCCTATCCGTCAGCATGGTACCGCCATAGACTTCGGTTTCCTTCTCCCGGCGCCACTCGACCGCCATCCGGAAGGCCAGGTCCTCGCCGTATTTGGCTATGGAAATTTTACGCGTCTTTCTTCTGTTCGGCTGTATCGGGATATAACAATGATAATAGAAATCGGAACGGCAGACTCCGGTGACGCCGGTGCTGTTGGTCGAGCGTATTTTTTTGCTGAAGAGCCTCCCCTCGGCATAGGGAATATTGTGCTTTTTCAGGATCTTTTCCCGTTCCTTCTGGGCTTCGACGAGCGCATTTTGCGGCGAACCGTATTGACTATCCCGGAAAGACTTCTGGCAGAGCGGCTTCTTGTCGATCTCAATTTTTAACAGCCAGCCATGGCCCATGGCGAGATCGTCAATTCGATAGATGAACTTGCCCGACTCTTTTCGATAATCTTTTTTGCGCAGAGCCAATTCCCTCTTTATATTCTCACGGTGTTCGAGAGCTGCCCGTTTTTTTCGCTGTTCGGTCAGTCGGGCTTTGCGGCTGCTCTGTTTATGCTTGAAATTTTTTCGCACAAGATTTTCGGGAATAACCGAATATCGGTGTATTTTCAGTTCATGGTCGCGACGCCACTCTATGGCGAGCCGAAGTGCTTCGTAGCGTCCGTATTTGGCCACCGAAAATTTTCTTGAGATTCTCCTGGCCGAATCATCCACGATATAGCTGTAACAATTCTTATCGTTAACGAATACTCCCGTAACTCCGGTCTTATTGTTTTTTCTTGTTTGGGTGGTCAGGCTTCGCATGGCGAGTGCTCCAGGAGTGCAGGTCTTTGAGTCCCGTGGACATAAATATGGAAACTTCATTCCAGTATCCAGCTGACGTTTAGTAACAAAATTCAAATTCACGGTCAAGCCCTTGCTTAACCCGTGCATCGTTGAACCATGTGTAACTATTCAGCGTTCCACCTGGGCGGACCCGGCCTTTATTCTAAAAGTAACTCTTGTTTCTTAGAAGTTTATTTCAAAGGTATCCACTTTGTCTGCTTGGTTTTAGCCTCCCCTCCCTTGACGGGAGGGGATTG
>CAYTVF010000027.1:0-29563 GCA_964441345.1 uncultured Desulfopila sp.
TTTACTCTCTGAGGACTCTGAACACCGAATCCACGGCTCGGTAGATATCGAGATCATCACCGAAAATATCCTGGATAGCCGGATTTTCAATGAGGTCCTCGACAATGTACTGGGTGAAATAGAGACTGACCACATTCGGGTCCTGGGCGACGGTACGCACCGGCGCGATTTTCATCTGCAGTTCGAATTCTTCGAGGTAACCGAGTTTATTCAGCTGGGTCTCGAACGCTTCTTTGACCGCGGCTATGTTGGTTGTTTCGATAATCTCCCGGTCGAGCAACCGCTGGACCAGTTTGGCAGCGAATTCCGGGGCATGGTCTTTTGCCCGGAGAAACATCTTGCGGCGTTCCTGTTCGCGTTTGCGATCGATGGTGCGGATTGTTCTGTCGGTTGCCCGGTTGGGGCTTATATTTGCTTTGGCCATTAAAATCTCCAATAGTTTGTCATCGCCCGGCGGAGGCGGAATAATTGAAACGGAATTGTATTATGTTCGCTTTATAATCTGAAAACATAAATATCACTAGAGTAAATTTGCTCTCCTCCCGGTAAAAAGGGAAGCAATAAGCGGGGAACCGGAAGTGTCGCGACAGAGCGGGTTGTCGCCTGCCCGGTAAAGGCAGTAATCGGAGTAGCGGCATTTGTCAGGGATGATGTGAATAAGAAAAAATATGTTGAAATTCCCACCTATTTCATTTATAAAAAGGAGCTTATCAAAAATAAGGTGAACGGTGGTAGTCACCGCTAAATCTGTCTCATATAACTATCTGTTAATCAATCAAAACCAAATTCGAACTACAGGAGGTTCTTCCCATGGTGAAAAGAGCAAAGTTGCTGTTCCCCGCGTTGTTATGTGTTTCTATTCTATCATTGTCCGGTTGCGGATCCAAGAAGGAAACCGATGCAGCAATGAAAGTCGAGGCCAAACCCGAAGCAATGGGTGCAATGGAATCACTCGATTCCAAGCCGCTTGGCATTAGCGAAGGCCGGACCACCGAGGGTATGTTGCCGGTCTATTTCGACTTCGATCATTCTGACATACGGAAAGATCAGGTTTCCCGTATGCAGGTCAATGCCGATTTCATCAACAAAAACGCGAAATATGAGATCCGGATCGAAGGAAACTGTGATCCCCGCGGGACCAACGAGTACAATATGGCTCTTGGTGAGAGACGTGCGCTCGCCGCCAAAAAATATCTCGTAAACCTGGGCGTATCTTCTGCTAAACTCAGTACCGTCAGCTTCGGCGAAGAGAGAATTCTGCTCCATGGTCAAGACGAGCTCTCCTGGGCACAGAACAGAAGAGACGACTTTGTTGTTGTTCAGTAAGGGATAATCTTAGGAGAGTATAATGGCATACAAGAGAATCCTGCTGTCGGGTGTTGTCCTTCTTCTTGCCTGTTTTGCAGCACAGAGCAGTCTGGCGGCCGATCTGAAAATCGGGGTTATCAACGTCCAGAAGATTATTATTACATGTGAAGCGGGAAAAGCTGCAAAAGAGCGTTTCGATGTAAAAATGAAAGAGCTTCAGGGGTCCTTCAAGAAAGAAGAAGAGGACCTCAAGCTGATGCAGGACGAGATAAAGAAGAAAAGCTCCGCCTGGAGTGAGGAGAAAAAGGCCGAAAAGGTGCGCGAGTACCAGAAAAACGGCCGGGAGCTTCAGGCCAAGACCGAAGACGCCCGTTTTGAGATGAAGCAGTTGCAGGACAAAGAGCTCGAACCTATCCTCAAGGCCCTCGAAAAGGTCGTTGAAAAGTACGGTAAGGAGAAGGGTTACACTGTGATCATGGATTCAAAAAATGGCGTTATCTATTTTGATGATGCAATCGAAGTGAGTGAGGCTATTGTGAAAAAGCTGAACGAGGCAATGGCTGCCGCCAAGTAACTTCGAAGATTAAATTGTATTGCCGTTGCGTTACATAAAACGATGCGGGAGGGAGTCCTCCTGCATCGTTTTTTTATTTTGTTCTGCATTGATTTGAAGGTCGACACATGGCATTAAAAAGTATGACCGGTTTTGGCCGGGGAGAACTTGCGAGCGGCGGCAGAGTATGGACTGCCGAGGTGAGATGCGTCAATAACCGCTATCTCGACCTGAAAATGAAACTTCCGCGGGGATATGCTTCCCTGGAGGATCGCCTCCGGCGAAAGGTCGGCGCTACCTATCTGCGCGGGCGTGTCGATCTGTTTCTGTCGGTGAGCGGCGATTTCTCCGATCTCCAGGAAGTAAAAGTGCATATGGCACTGGCCGCGGGCTACAGGGATGCTCTCCTGGCCCTGGCGAAAGAGTTCTCTCTGCCCGGTGAAATAACCCCGCAGTTGCTGGCTTCCTATCCTGACGTTCTGGAAAGGGAACAAAAGGACGAGGACCTCGACGCCATCTGGCCTCTGGTGGAGAAGGCGATCGATCAGGCGCTTGAGCATTGCGATACGATGCGGCTGCAGGAAGGAGAAGTTCTCGCTGCCGATTTGATTGCCCGTCTTGGTTCTTTCACCAGGACCGTCGATGTGATCGAGAAAAGCATTCCACAGCTGCTGGAGCAGCGCCGGTTGAGTCTGCAGGAACGAGTGGAGAAATTATTGGGAAATGTTCAGCTCGATCCGGCCCGACTAGCCCAGGAACTGGCCTTGATGGCGGACAAAACCGATGTCACCGAAGAAATTGTCCGGTTGCATTGCCATATCGGCCAATTCACCTTATTTCTCACAGAAGAAGGCGGGGTGGGGAGAAAGCTCGATTTTCTCATTCAGGAATTTCTGCGAGAGGTAAATACCCTGGCCTCAAAGATAAACGATGCAACGGTCGCCCATCTCACCGTCGAGTTGAAGAGTGAACTGGAAAAAATGCGCGAGCAGGTGCAGAATATCGAATGATGTTCGGTGTTCGATTCCGGAAAAATGATCCGGAGAGTGTTCGGTGCAAGGTGAATTATGCAATTACTGAATATTGGCTTTGGCAATACGGTCATGGTGGAAAGAATCGTCGCCGTTATCAACACCGGTTCCTCCCCGGCCCGCAAGCTTAAGGAAGCGGCAAAAAACCAAGGCAAACTTGTCGATGTGACGGAGGGAAGAAGGACAAGATCGATTCTGGTGATGGATTCGAACCATGTTATCCTTTCTTCCGTCCAGCCCGACACCATCAGCCAGAGGATACAGGCTTTAAACCCCGGGCTTCATCTGTCCGAATATTACGGTCAACAAAAGACCCAATCTGGAGAAACGGCATGACCACAGGCAGATTGTTCGTGATATCCGCCCCCTCCGGTGCGGGCAAGACTACTCTCCTCAGCCGGGTCATGGCCCGCATTCCGGGATTGGTTTTTTCCGTATCGCACACCACCCGCATGCCTCGGCCCGGTGAAAGGGACGGGATCGATTACCACTTTATTCCCCAAGACGAGTTTCTGGCGATGATCGATCGGGGACACTTTGTCGAACATGCCGAGGTTCATGGCAACCTCTACGGCACCAGCCGGGAAGCCGTAAAAAAACAGCTGGAGCAAGGGGTTGATGTGATTCTCGACATCGATGTCCAGGGAGCGGCGATCCTGCGCAGCTCGGGACAGCTGGATGCCGCCTATATTTTCATCGCCCCGCCGAGTATGACGGAGCTCGAAAAGCGACTCCGCGGCCGAGGTACCGAAATTGAAGAACGCATTCAGCTGCGTTTGCATAATGCCAGACAGGAATTACAGGCTGCGAGCCAATACGAGTACCTGATCATCAACGAGGATCTTGCCGATGCGGCGGAATTGCTTGCCGCGATTATCCTGGCCGAAAGAGCCAGGGCGCATCGCCTGCCGTCCGGCAAACCAATTGGCAGGATGGTGTTGAAATGAAAAAGGCGGAAAAGTCCAGCAGGATGTCGGGTGAGAAGCGAATTCGCCTCAGTGAAGATCTGCTGTGGGGGATTCACCCCGTTGTTGAAGGGTTGGAAAAAGAGCCGGAACGATTCACCGAGATCATCCTGCAAAAAGACAAGCGGGGCGGCAAAATCGAAGAGATCGTCGAAATGGCCCGCCGGCACGGCATCAAGCTGAGCTTTACCGATTCGCTGCGGCTCGCCGGCGAGGGTGCCGCCGAGGTTCGCCATCAGGGGGTTATCGCGAGAATAAGCGAGACGCCGCTGGTTGATTTTGCGGATCTGGTGGTCAAGGTGCAAGCGCGCATCGCCCTCGGCGAGAAAGTCCGGCTGATGATTTGCGATTCCCTGCAGGATCCGCATAACCTCGGGGCGATCATCCGTTCCGCTCTCGCTTCGGGCGCCGCCGGAGTAATCGTCACCCGCGAACGTTCGGCCCCGGTCGGAGGAACCGCGGCAAAGGCCTCGGCCGGCGCGATGTCGCACATTGACATTTGCCAGGTAACCAACCTGGTTACGGCGTTGAAGGACTTGAAGGCGGCCGGTTTCTGGATTTTCGGGGCGGTAAAGGATGGTGACGCCCAATCGTTGTATGAGACCGACTTCGCGGTGCCGGTCTGCCTGGTGGTCGGCAGTGAAGGGAAGGGGCTCAGGCCCCTGGTGAAAAAGGAGTGCGATATCCTGATTTCCATCCCCATGACCGGCACCCTCGACTCCCTGAACAGTTCCGTGGCGGCCGCGGTAATTCTCTTTGAAGCGATGCGGCAGACTTTGGCCGCGGCTCCCAAGGGACGTTAAAGCAGGTCATACGTCTTCATCTTTTCCCACAGATTTTTCCGGCTTATCCCCAGCAGCCGGGCCGCTTCGGTCCGGTTGCCGTTACTCTGCAGCAGGGCGGTCTGCACAAAGTCTCTTTCAGCGACGGCCAGTTTGGTGCTGAGATGAAAATCCGCTTCGAGCCGGCGGGCAGTGCGGTTGATTGCAAACGGCAAATCGGCCGGAGTGATTTCCGGCCCCCGGCAGAGCACCGAGGCCCTTTCCATCAGATTGCGTAATTCCCGGGTGTTGCCGGGGAAATCATACTGTTTCAGGCAATGCAGGGCCTCATCCGTCATCTTCACCGAGCGGCCGTGCAGGGCATTGAATTCTTCTAAAAATACCTCGCAGAGCGCATCAATATCCTCCTTGTGTTCCCTGAGCGGCGGCATTCTAAGCGGAATGACCTGCAGCCGATAGAGCAGGTCCCGGCGAAATCTGCCGGCCTCGACTTCCTCCTGCAGATCCTTTGAGGTGCAGGCGAGGATGCGGACGTCGACCCGGATCGATTTGCTGCCGCCCACCCTTTCAAACTGGCTCTCCTGGAGCACCCGCAGCAGTTTTGCCTGCAGGGAACCTGGCAGGTCGCCCAGCTCGTCGAGGAGGAGGGTGCCGTTGTCGGCCAGTTCGAATTTGCCTTTGCGCCGTTGCTCGGCCCCGGTAAAAGCCCCCCGTTCATGACCAAACAATTCGGATTCCATCAATCCTTCCGGGATCGCGGCGCAGTTGATCGAGATAAAGGGTTTATCATGCCTGGGGCTGCCATTATGGATGGCTCTGGCCGCAAGTTCCTTGCCGGTTCCCGACTCTCCGGTGATCAGAATGGTGGCATTGGTCGGCGCCGCCTGGCCAATGAGCGAATAGACCTGCTGCATCGCCGGACTTGTGCCGAAAAGCCTGCGGTCGTGGTTCCGTATACAGGTGGCTTCCAGGATTTCGCAGTGGGCCTTGACCGCCTGATGGTTAAAGAGACGGGTGACCCGGATGATGAGATCGTCGAGGTCGAAGGGTTTAAGGATGTAATCCGTTGCCCCCTGCCGCAGACAATTTATGGCATCGTCGATCGACCCGTAGGCGGTCATGATAATGATATCGGTGTCCGGATTCTGTTTCCGGACATTGTGGAGGAGGGTCAGGCCGTCCAGTCCGGGCATGCGGATGTCGGAGATGATCAGGTGATACTGATTCTTTTCGTACAGCGCCATGGCCTTCAGTCCGTCTTCCGCCTCATCGACCTGCCAGCCGTACTTTTTTAATCTGTCGTAAATGGAGATCCGCATGATCTCATCGTCTTCGGCGAGGAGTATTCTTGGCATTTTTTTACTCTTACTCTGCTTGAGCGGGGTGAAACCGGTCGCCGATATCGGCCGATCTGCCTGTTTCCTGCGGGCGATTGCCCGATACCGGAATGGTAATGATGAACACTGCGCCTTGTCCGGGTGTGCTGTGCACGGTTATTGTTCCGTTCATCCGCTGGACCAGGGAATAGGTGACGGCCAGACCGAGCCCGGTGCCTTCTCCGACGCCCTTGGTGGTAAAAAAGGGATCGAAGATATGCGGCATGTTGTCCGCCGAGATACCTGCTCCAGTATCGAGGAAAACGAGAGTGAGCAGGTTGGCCAGCTCATCGCAGCGAATGGTCAGCCGGCCGCCGTCAGGCATGGCCTGGATGGCATTCAGGCCGATGTTGACGATGATCTGTTTGAGGGCCTCGGCATCGAGCAGATATTCTCCCGACACGGTAACGGTGGAATCAAGCCGGATATTTTTCAGCTTGTAGGAGAGCAGGAGCGTGCATTCGTTAAAAAGGTTCTGGAGGTTGACCTTTCTGACATTGAGGGGCTCGGTCCTGCCAAAATTCAGGAGCTGGCGCATGATCGTCTCGATCTGGCGGAGCCCCTTGTCGAGGAGGGGCAGGTATCGTTCGATCAGTTCCCGGTCGCCGGGATTTTCCCGCATCGATTTGACACAGTTGAGCATCCCGCCCAGGGGGTTGTTCACTTCATGGGCGATCCCCGCGGTAAGGATGCCAAGGGATGCCATTTTTTCGCTCAGATGGCTCTGGGCCTTGGTCCGCAGCAGCTCGTCCTGGGATTTCTTCAAGCGGTCGCAAAAGAGGACGAAGGTGTCGCTGACGCTGTCCAGTTCGTCCTTGAACAGCGACGGCAGCAGGTACCTCTCCGGCGGATCTTCGGGAAAGCTGTTCATCGCCTGGGACAATCTGCTGATCCGGTGGAAGATCAGCGATTCGAACATGAGAAAGAGCGCCACCGTGACGATCAGGATGCTGGTGACGCCGATTAAAAACAGCGAATTGATATTCCGGTCGATCAGCTCCTGGGCCCAGTTGATGGGGATGGTGATGGACAGCCCGCCGCGGATATCGCCCACGGCGTAGCCGTGCCTGGCATGGCAGCCGAGACACGATTCGGTGACCCGCAGGGGGGCAATGAAGCGAACCACCTTCCCCAATTCGCTGACGTCGACATCGATGATCTCGTCGGCGCCCGCGGCAAAGGCCTGGAGGGCTTTTCTTTCAAAATCGTCGGGGCCATTGTGGGGATTGACCGGCTTCAGGCTGGTGACCCGGAAATGGCCCAGTCCGTCCTTTTTCGCGTAATCCGACAGTTCCCGGGTGATCATCGCCGGGTTGCGCAGGTAATAGGTCTGGCCCAGGGTATCCGTCACCACCGGCAGTTCAAGGTAGGGGTTGGCCTCGACTCCTTTGCTCTTCAGGACAAAGAGACCGTTATGGTCGGCCGCCCACTGTCTGGTGAGCAGAATCTGTTTATGGAGCATGCGGGCCTGCTGTTCCGCCTGCTTCAGGATCATCTTCTCGTCGAACACCGCCGTGCGATAGAGCATAAAGAGGTAGAAGGCGGAGATGATGGCGCCGATAAAAATGATGAATTTGGTGCGCAGGGAAATGTGCGCGGAGAACGCTCTGGTCATAGTGTCGCCGTCATTGCTCGTGATGCTGAATAGAGTTCATGCTATGTAGAACGCAATTTTCGCGCCAATGCAATCTTTCTCTCGCAACGCGAATGGTCTCAACCCTTTCAAGGGATCGCTGACAGGCTTCATACAATATCGCAAGCACATGCTACCGGACGGTAACGCATCGTGTCGCAAAACGTTACCGTCCGGTAGCGATTGGTTGGCCTCGGGCCGGCGAATGTCCGGAATCACCGGGTGAATGACGGTGGAATAGAGATTGCGAAGGTTGGGTGATGAGAGAGACATGGGCTTTGCAAGGAGTACCAGGGATTATTTGAGAGCAGAACTTTACGAGAAGGAATGGTACAACTCGGTGCACGGCCTGGCCATGGTCAAATGTTATCAGTGTCACGGCACCTTTGAAGAATTCGCGGTGACCCCGGGCAAACAGACCTGCGCCGCCTGCCATGCCGACATGGTGCAAAAATGTCCGCAGGACAAGCCGTGCTGGGAGTGCCATGTTCCCCATACTTTCAAGAAAACGAAATAATTTCAGCCTGAACCGACGGAGAGGAAGGAGACTGTAATGGCACAGACAAGACGTGATTTTATTAAAAAAGCGGCGGCGTTATCGGCCGCTTCCTATGTGAGCATGAATCTGCCGATCGACAGAATCAATCTGGCCCGGGCGGATGAGGGGGTGGCCTGGCATCGCGGCAGCTGCCGGCTGTGCGGGGTCGGCTGCCGGGTGGAACTGGGGGGCAAGGCCGGCGTCCCCATGGGACTGTGCGGGGTATCCGAATCGCGCACCAACTTCGGCTATGTCTGCATGAAGGGCATGCACTTCTGGAAGTGCATGCGCCATCCGGACCGCTTGACCAAGCCCTTGTTCCACGAGAAAAAGAGCGACAAATTCCGGGAAATCTCCTGGGAGAAGGCCCTCGATATCGCGGCAACCCGCTTTGCCGAGGCCCACAAGGCCGGTGGCGGGGCGGCGGTGGCCTACTACGGCTCGGGCCAGGCGCTGACCGAGGAGGCCTATTTTTTCCAGAAGATCATGCGCGGCGGGCTGCAGTCCAATAACGTCGAGGGCAATCCCCGGCTCTGCATGGCCAGCGCGGTGGGCGGGTATATGAGCTCGTTCGGGGCGGACGAACCGATCGGCGGCTACGCCGATCTGGAGAAGGCCCACTGCTTCTTATTCGTCGGCTCCAATACCGCCGAGGCCCATCCGGTGCTGTTTCGCCGGATCATGCGGCGCAAGCTCGACAACCCGGACAAGGTCAAGGTGATCAATGTCGATCCCCGGGTCTCGCAGACCTCGCGGATAGCCGATATGCATCTGCAGTTCAAGCCGGAGAATATCCGCACCGCGGCCCGCTGGTTCGCCACCTCGAAGGGTACGGTCAGCCTCTGGACCATGGGCCTCAACCAGCGCAAGCAGGGAGTCTGGGCCAACAATCTGATGCATAACCTGCATATCCTCACCACCCAGAAGGCCAATCTGGTGCTGCCGGCCTCCTTCCATTTCAACAAACTGACCAAGGGCGCCGCCGGAGAACTGCGGCCATCCGGCGGCGCAGCGGCGTCAACAACAAGCAACAGGAGAAACAATGCCGATAAGTGGTGTAGTCATAACCGGCAGGCCGGTGGAAAAAGCGGAAGTCCTGCAGGCCCTCGCCGCCATCCCCGAAGTGGAGGTGTACGGCGACGATGAACGGGGCAATATCGTTGCCGTTGTGGCCGGGAGCCGCCGGGGCAAAACTGCTGGAGTCGCGCGGAAAAGATCCCCTGCTATCTCTGCATGAAGTGCGTCGAAGTCTGTCCGACCGGCAGTCTGCGGCGCATCCGCCAGGAGGATACCCGGATGGGGCTGGCGGTGATCAATCGCTTTCATTGCGCCGCCTGGATCGGCACCACCCTCTGCCGGACCTGTTACGATAAATGCCCCTATGCCGAAAAAGCCATCCGCCTCGACCAGTTGCGGCCGGTGATCGACGAGGCGGTCTGTACCGGCTGCGGCATCTGCACCAACGCCTGCCCCGGTTGCCGCCCCCGGCGGGAGCAAGGCGGTGAATATCGAACCGACCTATGCCCGGCGGAAGGTGACCGGATGAAGAGGGGCGAGAACGTTCAAGCGGCTTCCGCCGCTCTGTCCGGCCAAGGCGGCCGGAAGAGCTATGGCCGGCTGCGTCTTGCCACCCTCACCGGGGCCTTCCTCCTCATTGCCGTCAATCCGTTCCTCAACTTCTTCCTGCACCTCGATTTTATTTTTATTCAGGGCTGGTACCAGTCCTTCGGCATCGGCAAATTGTGGTTCGTCTCGCCGCTGGAAGGGCTGGAGAGTCTGCTGGTCACCAAATCGGTATACGGCCCGTCGCTCTTCGGCATGGTCATTCCGTTGATGATTGCTCTCTACCTCGGCCGGAAAAGGAGCCTGCGGGTTCATGTCCGGGCCGATCATTGCAATTCCTGCGGCAGATGCGCCAGGGGCTGCCCGATGGGGCTGCGGCCGAACGCCGGCGAAGGACTGTCGGCCTACTGCTGGAATTGCGGCGACTGCGTCGATACCTGCCGGGATGATGCCTTGCATTTTCGCTGGCTATGAGGCGAAAGCCGTCCGGCAACTCCCGGTTTCTGCGGGGTCGCCTGCAAAGAGTCTGTTTCATTCTGCTTCGTTCATGATACAATGAAACGGAAGGAGGCCGTGCAGCGATGAAATATAATGATATTCAAAAAGAAATAACGCAGGACCGCAGGGCGTTTATCAGAAAGGTCATGGCAGGAACCATTGCCGGCTCGTTGCTGCTGGTCATTCCGGCCAGTGCCGAACAGCTCATCGAGGAGATATCCGGCGTGCGCGATGGGGCCGGAATGTGCTTGCATAAAAAATTCGCTTTTATCGTCGATATCACCGCCTGTATCGGTTGCGGCTCCTGCTGTGTCGCCGACAAGGCCGAATACCGGGTGTCCGACGGTCATTACCGAACCTGGGTGGAACGGTATGTCGTAGACGATCGCGGCAATGTCTATGTCGATTCACCGAACGGCGGCCTGGACGGCTACAGCCGGCCCCGGGAAACTCTCCCCCACCCGGCCGGGGACACTTTCTTTATTCCCAAGCTCTGCAACATGTGCGCGAAGCCTTCCTGTGTCGAGGTTTGCCCGGTTGGGGCGACCTATAAGACCCCGGACGGCTTCGTTCTGATCGACGGGACCCGCTGTGTCGGCTGTTCCGGCTGCATCCGGGCATGCCCCTATTCGGTTCGCTTCATCAATCCGCGGACCGGGGCGGCGGAAAAATGCACCTGGTGCTACCATCGGGTGCGCGAGGGGCTGGTTCCCGCCTGTGTCGCTGCCTGCCCGGTCAAGGCCCGGAAGTTCGGCGATCTTGCCGACCCAAATTCCCTGGTCCGCAAGATTCTCCATGAATCCCATGTCATCTCGGGACTCAGACCCGAGATGAACATGCAGCCGGCTCTGCATTATGTCGGTCTGCCCAGGGGAGTGGTCTGATGGTTGTATACTCCACCCGCCCAGTCGCAGAGCCCCGTCCATTCCCCCATCATTCGGTGATGTTGAGAAAAACCTCCTGGTAGAGCTTCCGGTAGCCTTCAATACTGCTGGGATCGAGCCATCTTTCATAGGCCGCCCGGTATTTTTCCGTAGGGCGCTGTGCGAGGAGCGTTTTGTTGATCGAGTCGATCGCCTTTTTGCCCCATTCCGTTTTGGAACAGGCCACGTAGCTCAGCCAGCTTTCCTTGTTGAGCTGGTTTTCTTCGACGGACAGGGTCATGATCTGATCCCGAATCCCCATGGTTTCCGCGAGGTACATGGCCTCTTCGGGGAGGCCGGGGAGGGCGTCGATGCGGCCGGCCTGGAGCATCTTGAAGAGATTCAGGGAGAGTTCGGGGCCTTCATAGGTGAAGATGTTTTTCTGGTTGCCATAGGTATTCAAGGCAGTATCGAACTCTATCCCGTAGGACCGGTTGTTGGACCGGCCGATGACCAGTTTACCGTCCTGAAGGAGTTGTGCCAGGCTGACCGACTTGTTGCCGCCGAAGGCCGCGAACCGATCTTTATGAATGATCAGCACCGTTGGCAGGGTAAATACGCTGGGGATGGAAAAATATGTGAATTCAAGCCGTTCCGGGGTTTTGAACATCCCTACGCTGCAGGCGTTTTCACCCTGTTTCCATTGCTGATAATGGCGGGATATATTGGCCTGCATATGTCTGTGGTCATATTGCGGCAGGTTTTCGCTGATGATATCGGTGATCAAATCCTCGTACCCCTGGCCTTTATATGGTCCCTCGTGGATGAAAAACGGCGGTGCAACCGCTTCCATCCAGGCCATGGACTCCTTGGCACATGCTCCGCCCGGCATCAGGAAAGCGGTAAAACAGAGCAAACAACACATCAAACGGGTTATCATGGACACCATGCTGGACCTCCACAAGAAACTTTTATCGAAAAGCACTGGTTGACGCCTGCTCCCACATTGTAGCCACCGGACTCTATCATGAATGCAGGATTTTGTATATGGCGGAGCCAATCTGTTCCAGGGTATATGGTTTGGCGACAAAAGCCCCGGCCCCCAAAGCCAGGGTCAGCTTGACGTCGTCATCTTCGGCAAAGCCGCTGGCGATAATTACCTTCTGACCGGGGCGGATTTTTAGAATTTTTTCATAGGTAATGCGTCCGCTCTGGCCGGGAGCCATAATCATATCGAGAACCAGGATATCGACGCTGTGGCTCTGCAGGTATTCTACCGCTTTTTCTCCGGACGACACCGTCGTCACCGAATAATTGAGCGATGTCAGCAGCTGGCTGGCGATTTCGCGCTGCCGGGGTTCGTCATCGATGACGAGAACGCTCTCCCGGTTGCCTTTGAGCTCCCGCCAGTCCAGCACTGCCGGTTCCTCGCTTACCCGCTCGACCACGGAGGGAAAGAAAAGTTCAAAGGTGGTGCCGTGCTTGTCGCTCATCACCGAAACCACGCCGCCATGATCGCGCATGGTATTCCAGACCACCGCCAGACCGAGCCCGGTGCCGCTGCGGCCCATCACTTTTTTGGTATAGAAGGGTTCGAAGATATGGTCGATCTCATGGGGCGCGATCCCCGAGCCCGAGTCGCTGACGATAATCTTGACATAGGATCCCCCGGGCAGGATCTGGGTGTTATGGGATGCCGTGTCGTGCTGGGTATGGTTTACCGTGGTGATGGAAATCGTACCTTTGCCCTGAATGGCCTCCACCCCGTTGGTGATGAGATTCATCAGACATTTGCGAATATGGATGGGCGAGCAGGAGATGTTGTGCAGGTCCGGGGCCAGCGAGCTATTGAAGCCGATCAGTGGAACCCGGGCGCGGAGCTGGTTGAAATCAGGGGACGCCAGGTAATCGCCGATGAGCGAATTCGGGTTGATCACTTCCCGGTTCGCCGCTATTCCCCGGGCGACGGTCAGCAGGTCGGAAACAACCTCCGAGGCATCGAGCCCTGCCCGGCGGATCGATTCGAGAGGTCGCCGCAGCCGGTTGCCTTCCTCCAGATCAAGGAGCAGCAGCTCCGGGTAACTGATAATACCCGAGAGGATGTTGTTCAGGTCGTGGGCAACTCCACCGGCCATGAGGCCGATTGCCTTCATCTTCTGGTCCCGTCGCAGTTGTTCTTCCAGCCGGTGGCGTTCGGTGATATCGACGATGATCATGCGTGCCCCGGTAACTTCATGGCTCTTTATTATCGGCGCGGCACGAAGGAGTACCGGGAAGGTCTGGCCATCGCGATCCTTGACAGTGAATTCCTGCAGTCCCGATGTCTCAAGGTTCAACGAGTTATGAAATGCCTGGATTGCCCGCGGACGGTCGGGAGCGACGATGAAGTCGGAAAAATACGACGACGATTCCGACTGGAGGCCCAAACTCAGCTGATTTTTGGCAGCCTTGTTGGCATAGACGATTCGACCATAGAGGTTGGTTTCCAGCACCATTTCAGGCAAAAGATCGACCAGGTCATGGAACCGGCGTTCACTTTCCCGCAGGTTCTGGGTTCGCTCCTGGACCTGCTGCTCGAGGTACCTCCTGTTGATAAACAGGTAGATGACAAAAATGGTGGTGAGCAGGACAAAGAGGAGAAATATGAGAATATTGAAGAGCGGGAAGATTACACGGACATACTGCTCGCCATAGAGGGTACCGATGGTCTCATCTTCGTGCATGATGGCGGCGGAAAGGTTTTTTACCCTTATCATTCCCAGCTTATAGAGAAAAGCCGACAGCCCGGTAAGCGGGGTGTTGACAACTTTCTGAAAAGATTCGTCGTCCGTGAGGGTCACCCCAAGGGATTTATAATGGTTGGCATTGACCGCCAGCTGCAGGTAGGCTTTCGCCCCGGTCTCGTTAAGGGCCCAGACATCGTTGGCCAGGATGGTGGCATGGGTCCGAAATTGGTTGAGGTCGCTGCTGGCTGTCCGTTTAATGTACATCAGCGCGATGCAGGCAAAGACGGCAACGAACAGCAGCGGAATATAAAAATAGCGGCTTCTGCTGTTGTATATGGAAATCATCGCCGTGGCTCGTTGATAGTATGGAAATTGCAAACCAAAGTGGAGGTTAAGAGCCGCAGCCGTTGCCGGCCGGAAGAGGCAGCCGGGATACCGGCTGCCATCTGTCCGGGATGTATAGGTGTTATTTCTTGTTATTTCTTTTTCTCGGCTATCTTTTTCTGCAACAGGGCTCCCAGGCTGCCGACTTCAACCGCCGGCTTTTTCTTTTTTTCCTGGGCGATAAAGGTCTTAAACTCTCCCCGTTCCTCGTCGTCCTTCGACTCCGCCGACACATAGTCGACCGGGACTAAACTGATCCTTTTTTCGCCGAGATCGATACCGTCTATTTTCACTTCGACATTCTGGCCCACTTCCATCACTTCCCGGGGATGGTGGATACGCCTGCCGCCGCCCAGTTTGGAAATGTGGATCAGACCGTCAATACCTTCGGCAAGGGTGACAAATGCCCCGAACTGCGCAAGTCGTGCCACCACCCCCACATGGGCCGATCCTTCCGGGAAGTTTATCGGCACCTGAGCCCAGGGGTCGGCCATGGTTTCCTTGTAGCTCAGGGAAATTCTATTGTTCTCCCAGTCGAGTTTCTTGACGACGGCCTGCACTTTCTGGCCGACGGTAAAATGTTCCGACACCTTTTCCACCCGGCTCCAGCCGATTTCCGAAATCGGGATGAGGCCGTCTACCCCGCCGATATCGACAAAGGCGCCGAAATCCCTGATCGAGGTGACCACGCCTTCAACCGTCTGCCCTTCCTGCAGACTCTCCTGCAATTTCTCGCGTATTTCCTCCCGTTCCGCTTCCTGGAGGGCTCGGGCGGAAACGACGATATTCCGGCCGTTCTCGTCAAACCGGGTGATTTGAAACTTCATATGGGTGTCGAGATAGGCTTTGGCCGGATCGTCGATGCGGCGGAGCCCCATCTGGGAGTAGGGGCAAAAGGCGCGGACATTGCCGCCGAGGGTGATTTCGAAACCGCCTTTGATCTCGGCTTTGACAAACCCATCGACCGGAATGCCGCCCTGGAAGGCTTCCTCCAGGTGGCCGGCACTCCCTCTTGATCCAATGGAAGTGGTAAAGAGCTGTTCGGAGGGTTTGGCGCGGAGAAAGTACACGTCGATCACATCGCCTACTTTGCGAATAAAATTCCCCTCGCTGTCCTTCAGTTCGGCACTGTTGAGGACTCCCTCGCTTTTGCTGCCCACGTCGAGAAATGTCGACTCGTTGTTGATCCCGACGATGGTGGCCTTGATTTTTTGCCCTGGAGTCAGGTGCTTGATTTTTTTTGTCTCTTCCGCTTTGAACAAGTCTTCAAAGCTGTCACTGTATTCGTCTGTCATGTCTGCCCATTCGCGAAACTGCGGGTTACGGTTATTGTCCGGCATGCGTGGGTGCCGGACGCTTATCAGGTTATTGCTGTTTTATGCAGGTTTTTTTTCCATTCTGCCGTGCTATTGAACACCATGCTGAAGGGATTGTCCACTCCAGTCGTCTCGGCCGCCGCCGCGTGTAGTCAAAATTCTACTCTCGATCGTGTCGGACCGCAAGTGACAGGGCTCGGTCGTCCTCCAGAAACATGAGCAGTTTGGCGCTCATCCCGGTGAGAAATTTTTCCAGAACCGGGGCGGAGACCGCGGGGAATGTAGTTAGGATGTCCGCCTTTCGCCGGGGCTCTGCACAGAACAGGTAAATTTCCCTGGACAGGCCACGCAGTCGGTGCAGGAGCGGAGCGCCCGCCGGCCGTTCCTGCCGGATGATCAAAAACGTCCGGCCGTCCAGGAAATGGAGGGGATGGGGCTGATTATTTTTTCTGTGCCGGTGGAAATCCTGCCAGGCCAGGATCTTCTCGGCTACCGGTTGCCATAACTTGCGCTGATAACGCCGATCGCCCCGGTAGCCGTTTAGCAGCATGGTCATCGATTGCAGCAGGTTTTTGGGGAACAGTCCGCGGTTTTTGCCATGGGGCAGGATGGCCCGAATGGAAAATTCTTTCGCCCGGGCATGGACCGGAGAGCCGTAGCCCAGGAAAAAAACGGCATTCTGCAGGGGCGCAAAGGGGAAGACGTAATTGAGATTGGTCAGGGTCTCGGCAATTTCCTCCGCGGTTGTGGCCGGGAATTCGCTGATCAGGTTGCCTTCGAGGCGGATCGCGTGGTCGCCGCACATTTTCATCACGGCGATGGCATCCATGACCGTCGTTCCCTTCGCCATCTTTTTCAAAAGCGAAGCCGACAGGGCTTCAATCCCGACCTGGACCGTCCTCAGCCCGCCGCGGCGGTAGAGTTGCCAGCGGCGTGGATCGGTGTTGGCCCGCATTTCGGCAAAAAAATCCACATTCAGGCCTTCTGCTGCGATTCTCTCAAAAAAGAGATCGGCCTCATGCAGGGGAAGGGTGTTGTCGGCAAAGGTGAAGGAGAGCGATTCGTGGGTCGCGGCGAGATGGAGAATCTCTTCGGTCATCCTTCCGCCCTTTTTGCAGCGATAGTCCTGCCACTGGAGATTGAGGTTGCAGAAGGTGCACCTGTTCCATGAGCAGCCCCGGGAAAACTCGACCGGCAATGTCGGGATAAACGGCAGGTGGGGAAAGTACCGGCCCATATCCGCGAAATATGGGGCATAATCGGGATATGGCAAATCATCCATGATTACCCTTGCCGTGCTTTCTTCATGGGAGCAGGCTTGCCGTGAGCGGATATTTGCCGGCAAAAAATCGATGTCGCCGGCAACGAAGCGGCTGAGCCGGCAGAGTGCTTCCTCGCCTTCTCCGTCGACCAGGTAGTCGATCTCCGCAAAGTGTTCGAGCAGGGATCTGCCAATTGCGCCGGAGCATGACGAGCCGCCGAACACAACCGGCAGGTCCGGCCTTTTTCCCTTCAGTATTCTCGCCAGATAGAGCGAGGGGAGCAGTTGGAAGAAACAGACGGAGAGGCCGAAAAGGTGGTATCCGCCGATTTCGAGAGCGGACAGCCAGGCCAGGCAGCATGCTTCGATCCGTTCGACCAGTTCCTCGAAGTCGGGTACGGGGTGGGGCAGGTTCTTGCCGGCGAAACTTTCATGAAAGAGTTTTTTTGCCGGACCTTTCATCTCCGGGAAAAGCAGCGGGGCAAAGAGGGCCTCCCCGGCCCAGCCGGAGAGGGCGATCCGGGAGTACCGGTCAATGCCGATGGCTTCCGCAACCGGCAGATAGAGGTGAAATGTCTCTACCCGGGCGTCGGTCTTTGCTTCCACATAGCTCTTCAATACCCCCAGCTGGAGGGACGGCCGATTGAAGATCGACCACGGCATGGCTGCCAGCCCGACCCTGAACCCGGATATGGGCTTGCCGGTCATATGGCTATTGCCGGATAATTTCCGTACCTTCCGGGGGAACGAAGGAAAAGCGCTTGTCGTTCTCCGCGGGATTTTCGCCGGTCAGTTTGTCGACTTCGATATCGCTGAGGTTGAGCACGGTTATCGTGCCGAAATGATCCTGGATCTTAATCCTGCGGATCAGCGACTCGGGGGTTACCCAGACATGGATATCCTGGACCTGGGACTGCGGGGTCTTCGGGATGAGTTTGATCACTTTGAATTCGGCTTCGTTTTCCGATTGCTCGTCCTCGTTTGCCGGGCGAATATGGAAATCCCTTTGCAGCAGGCCTTTGCCGGTAAAAAAGGAGTAGGTCAGGTCGGCATCGAGATTTTCCGCCGGAGTGACGATCATCTGCTGCTGGCCGGCAATATACATGGAAAACTCTACGCCGTCGCTGATCAGCACCTGGCGGTCCGGACTGGTGTAGTCCCAGCGCATCCTGGCCTTGCCGCCATTTTTGTAAAAGAGAGCCCGGCCCGAACCCTGACGCGGCCGGCCGGTCATTTCGCCCCGGATATCCTGGTAAAAATTGAAATTGAGGCTCTGCATCGCGTCGTAGCGGAGTTGCAGCCGGGCAGCAATGTCCTCCGGATATTCAACCGGATTCTCCGCGGCGCGAGCCGGCAGGGCAAGGATCGGCAGCGCCATAAATAATAAAAACAAGGGAGATAAGATTCGCATCGGTTACTCAACAGGTTGAAGATCAATCGGCCTTTCGAAAATTTTCTCGGCCATAAACAGGGCGGATTCGGTGAGGTCGGTAACAAAGTATTTGTTTTGACTCGGATCGTGTTGCGCGGAAGGTGGGAAAGCCGGATTATTTTTCAGGTATCCCCGGAGATATTCGGCGGTGGCCAGGGAAGAATCGATGAGGGTGACCTTTCTGCCGATCCGGGGCTGAATCAGGTGCTTGAGCAGGGGGTAATGGGTGCAGCCCAGCACCAGGGTGTCGACCTGGCACTCTTCCAGGCTGTGGAGATATCGCCTGAGAATCATTTTTGTTTCTCTCTTGTTGATCCAGCCTTCCTCGACCAGGGGCACGAGCAGGGGACAGGCCGT
Organism: uncultured Desulfopila sp.; assembly: GCA_964441345.1. Taxonomy (GTDB): domain Bacteria; phylum Desulfobacterota; class Desulfobulbia; order Desulfobulbales; family Desulfocapsaceae; genus Desulforhopalus_A. Next base: position 18,587 of record CAYTVF010000027.1, read on the forward strand.
TGAAAAAACCCGGTATTCCGGTTTCTGCGCCAGGATCTTCTGCTCGTAGATATTGCTGCGGATGGTCGCTCGTGTGCCGATTATGCCGATCCTGCCCGTCCGGGTCTTCAGGATGGCCTGATCGACCGCCGGGCTGATCACCTCGATGATGGGAATGCTGAACTCCCGGCGAAGGCGGTCGGTGGCCACGCTCGATGCGGAATTACAGGCGATGACGACGATCGTGGCGCCCTTGTCGATCAGAAATTTTGTATTCTCGACCGAATAGTCGATAATAGTCCGGGCGCTTTTGGTGCCGTAGGGGGTTCGGGCAATATCGCCGAGGTAGAGCAGGGGCGAGTCTGGCAGCAGCTGTTCAACGGCTCTGGCCACGGTCATTCCGCCGACGCCTGAATCAAAAATACCGATCATGAGGATAGTAAAAGAGAAAAGAGTAAAGGGAGCAGTTGCAGCTTCGGGTTGGGCAAGTATTTCAGGTAACGCATCCTGTATACCAGAAAACTCTCTCGACAACAAGCAGGCAGCGATCGGTGTTTCGATCGGGATTTTTTTTACTTGAGCCGATTGCCGCAATATGTTGACAGAAAGTGGTGAGAGAATTATTTTGGCTGTTGCTCAATGAAAAAAATTGTTCCGGATAACGCAGATTGTTGTTTTTGTCCGTAGAATAACTTACATAGCTAAGATGCAGCAGTAATGCAGCACTAATGCAGCACAAGAGGTAATGAACAAATGCCAGTGTACGAGTACGAATGCAAAGAATGCGACAGGATTTTCGAAGTGCAACAGAAAATGGCCGATAAACCGTTGAGTAAATGTCCCGAATGTCAGGCTCCGGTAAAAAAACTGATGTCCATGAGTTCCTTTCAGTTGAAAGGGGGCGGCTGGTACGCGGACGGCTATTCGAGCGGCTCCGGCGCGGCAAAGAGCGAACCGGCCAAACCGGCGGCGTCACCCTGTCAGTCCGGCGGGAGTTGTGCCGGATGTCCGGCCGCGGCATCAGCCTGAGTTCCGCTTCCCCATTTTTTATTTTCCGCTCATTCGGACCGGCTGGTAATTAAGGCCATCGCGTCCCCATAGGAAAAGAACCGATAGCCCTCCCTGATTGCCGTGTCATAGCAGTCGAGGAGGGTTTTCCTACTGCACAGGGCCGATACCAGAAACATCAGCGACGAATCCGGCAGGTGGAAGTTGGTGATGAGGTTATCGATAACCTTGAACCGATAGCCGGGGTAGATATACAGATCGCACCAGCCGTCCATGGCCTCGATGCGGTCGTTGTTTTTTGCCGCGTATTCCAGGGCCCGGACGGTGGTTGTGCCGACCGCCCAGATTTTCCCCCCTCTTTTCTTTGTCCATTCGATGGCATCCACCGTCTCCTGCGAGATACTGAGGTATTCGTGATGGATCCGATGGCGGGTAATATCCTCCTCCCTGACCGGCGCAAAGGTGCCGTAACCGACGTGCAGGGTGACCTGGCCGAGCAGAGTCCCCCGCCCGGTGATGGTCCGCAGCAACTCATCGGTGAAGTGCAGACCCGCCGTTGGAGCGGCCACGGCTCCCGGCCGGCTGGCATAAACAGTCTGGTAGCGATGGACGTCTTCCGGCGTGCAGCCCTCTTGTCTGGCGATATACGGTGGCAGGGGGACCTGGCCTGAGAGCTGCAGCGTCTCGGCAAGGCCCGTCGTCCGGTCAAAGTTCAGCCGCAGTCTGACCTTGCCGCCATCGAGGTCTTCGATGACCGTAGCGGAAAAGTTCCCGGTGATTCTGATTGTCGTACCGGGCCTTGGCCGCTTCGAGGATTTGATCAGGGCAGTTGCCATGGCAATTCCCGCGTCTGGGTTATCGATTACGGGGAATTCCAGCAAAAAAACCTCGGCCTTGCCGCCGGTCTCTTTTTTGCCCAGAAGTCTTGCCGGGAAGACCCTGGTGTTATTCACCACCAGCATATCTTTGCTGCCGATGAAAGCGGCAATATCGCTGAAGCGATGGTGGCTCACCCGGTTGTTGTCCAGGCCATCGATGACCATCAGCCGGGAGTTGTCGCGTTTATTCGCCGGATGCTGGGCGATGAGTTTTTCCGGGAGATGGTAGGTATAGGCGCTTAATCGATGGTCTTCTTGCATGGTGTTTGAACTGGGTGGAAAAATGGCATGCCCCGCTCTGTAAGCGATGCACAAAATATATGAATACGTTAAGGTGTTTTTTTTATGGTCCGAGGCTTGTTATGGCGAGAGGAGCGTTTTGGAGAAAAGCTGGAAGAACCGTACTCGGTATTCACCTGAGAGAGCTGATACAAATACCATGATTCTGGCCCTTGCCGCAACCCAAATAGAGATGCAGCCGTTTCTTGAAGAGATGTCGGGCAATGGGTCTTCCTGCATGACCCTGGTGACCGGTGTCGGCCCGGTTGAAACCGCGGTTCGTCTCACCAGATTCTTTTGTGAGCATGGGGAACAAAGAATAAACAATATTCAAGCGGTAGTGAATTTCGGCATCGGCGGCGCCTATCTTCAACCCGGCGGCGAGAAGCAGCCGGCATTGCTGGACATCTGCCTCGCCGAAAAGGAGGTCGCAGGCGACTTCGGCATCTGCCTGGAGGAGGAGATCGCCTGCCTGGACCGGTCGCTCACCGGGGAGATTGAGTACCCCATGGATGGCGAGCTTCTCAGGACATGCCGGGTGCTGCTTGATGGCTTTGGCATGGTCTGCCATACCGGCGTATTTATTACCGTCGCCGGTATTTCCGGCACCCTGCGCCGCGGCGAGATGCTCCGGGCGAAGTGGCGGGGGCTGTGCGAGAATATGGAAGGAGCGGCAATCGCCAGGGTTTGCCGGGAATTCTCCGTGCCGTGTCTGGAATTGCGTGCCGTTTCCAATTATGTCGAAGACCGGAATCCGGCAAACTGGCGGATTCATCAAGCCTGCCGGGAGGCGGCCCGCACCGCCGCGCTGGTCATCAAAGGATATAAGGATGAATAAAGATCTTTCCCTGGGCTTCTCGCCCTGTCCCAACGACACCTTTATCTTCTACGCTCTGGTCCATGGCAAGATTGCTGCCGGCGAGCTGGTTTTTCAGGAGCCCCTCCTGGAAGACGTGGAACAACTCAATATGTGGGCTCTGGCCGGGCGGCTCGATGTCACCAAGCTCTCCTTTCACGCCCTCGGACATGTGCTCGACGAGTATTGCGTTCTCTCCGCCGGCAGCGCCCTCGGGCGGGGATGCGGCCCCTTGCTGGTTACCGGGGCGGACCGGCCGGCCCAAAGTCTCTCCGGCAAGCGGATCGCCATCCCCGGCAAACTGACCACCGCCGCCCTCCTGTTGCAGATGTTTCTGGGTAAGCGTTGCGAACTGGTGGAGATGCGCTTCGATCGGATCATCGACGCCATCTGCAACCGGGAGGTGGACGCCGGCGTGATCATCCATGAATCCCGCTTTACCTATCGGGAGCGGGGGCTGGTTTGCCTGCAGGATCTCGGGTTGTGGTGGGAGCAAAGTGTCGGTCTGCCGATACCCCTCGGCTGTATTGCCGCCCGCCGCAGTTTGGGCGTGGCAACAATACGGGCGATAGACCGGGCCATCCGCGACAGCGTCGACTATGCCTTTCTCCATCCGGACCGGTGCCTGCCGTATATCCGCAGCAAAAGCCAGGAGATGGACGAAGCGGTGGTACGCAGTCATATCGGCCTCTATGTCAACGATTTCTCCCGCGATCTGGGGGAGGAAGGGAGAGCGGCAATTGCAGCATTCCTGGAGAAGGGACGAAGCGCCGGGGTCCTGCCGGCCAGCACCCGGGACATATCGGTTGGGTGAAAGGCAAAGCGAGAATGGATAACCGGAGAATGGATAAGCGAATAAGGGAAAAAGGTTCGAGCCGGAGCCTCTGCCGGGACATGACGAACATTTTTGCCAACCTCCCGGTGTTCTGTCTGACCGGGGGCACAGCGGGCACGCGTGCCGGCTTTATCGGCAGCCTTGCGGTGGAACTTGCGAAACGCTCACTGCAGATGGCTGTTGTGTCGGAGGAAGACCGCCACAGTTGGTATGCGATATCGTTACTCGCCCGGCGGCATGATCTGGTCGTCATCGATGGGGAAGCCGATTTGCCGGTGCACCGGATTCGTCTTGGCGAGGCAAGGCAAGAGGAATCCGGCGAGCTATCCTGGCCTGGTCCCGGCACAAAGACGATGGAGGCATTTACCGCGCAGCTGGCGGCAAAGCTCGATGAGTTTGTCCGCCGGACCCCGGTTTGGGGCTGTGTGCTGATCGGCGGCAAGAGCTTGCGGATGGGTCGGCCGAAACACCTGATCAAGGACGGGCAGGGACGGACGTGGCTGGAAAACACCATCGGCCTCCTGCAACCCCTGGTCGACGGAATTGTGGTGTCCGGCGGCGGCGTGCTCCCTGAACCGGTGGCCGGTACCATTCGCCTGGCCGATATTGACGGGGTGGTCGGACCGCTGACGGGGATCGTCGCGGCTTGCCGGTGGCAGCCGAATGTGTCGTGGCTGGTCGTGGCCTGCGATATGCCCCATATTTCGGCCGAGGCGGTGCGCTGGCTGCTGGCCGAACGTCCGGCCGGCTGCTGGGGGAGGGTTCCCCGCCTGGCCGGGAGCGACCATGGCGAACCGCTCTTTGCCTGGTACGATGTCCGGGCAGCCCAGCTTTTTGAAGAACAGCTCTTCACCGGCAGTCTGCGGATCGGCGACGTTGCCGGACACCCGCGGATCGACAATCCGGTCATTCCCGAAGGATTGCGATACGCCTTCCGCAACGTCAACACGCCGGCCGAGCTTATTTGATGTTTTTCATCACCACGCAATTTTTACAGATCTGAATTTTCTTCTCCCAGTTCTTGCAGGTGGCGCTTTCACAGATGGTGCCGTTGATGAACCAGCAAAACTCCCCCGCATCATACTCCCAGGCCGGGCATCTCTCTTTCTTCTCCTCGGGGCAATTGCGCAGATCCCAGCAGTTGACGATTTCCCGGTCGCGATGACTCTTCCGGGAGAGCAAAAAAATGATCTGTCTTTCCACGTGGGCCGGGATGGTCCGCCAGCCCTGCTCGTAGCTGCATACCGCTTTGAGGGATATGCCCAGCAGAGTGGCAATTTCCCTCTGGGTCTTGTCCAGCTTTTTCCTGATCTCGGCAAATTCAACGCTGTCCATGATGACACCCAAGCAGTGAGCGTCCGCCGCTCTTTTCCGGCAAATAATACGTGTCAGGCAAAATGTGTATTATGTGTATAATTTCCTGTAGCTCTTGTTTTACCAAAGGTTATTGTTCATACTGGGGCTGGAAGCTGAAGATAAGCACGCGCCGATCCATCACCGTTGGAGTTGCCGCATGCAAGCACTACCACAGTGTAACATATCGTGCGGGGCTATTGCAAATGCTGAAATGGCCCTGACCGCGGCAACCGGGCTCAACCTTGTGCCGATCGCCCTGTTTCCGCTCATTATTTCGTGGTTGCCGGCGGCTAAGTCCCGGGCACGGCGGAGAATGGTGAAGCTATTTCCTTTTTTCTGAAAACGGCGATACAATAGATCGTGAGCATAACGAAAAAGGAGATGGCATGTTTCAGGATTCCAGTGAGCAGCTTGCCGGGTTTGATCCGCATTTCAAGGTCTTTCATGATCTTATGCCCTTCAAGGTGCAGGATATTCTTCTGGTTTCCAGCCGGTACGATGCCTTCATCATGGAGGAAGACGGCAGCCTCGCCACCCGGCTGATCAACGAATACCACGGCTTGAACCTGAGCAAGCCGCCTAAAATCACCCGGGCATCTTCCGCCGGCGAGGCCCTGCAGATCCTCGGCAGGAAAAAGTTCGATATGGTGATCACCATGCCCTATCTGGGCGGTATGGATGCCTTCGGACTCGGCGCGGCAATTAAAAAGATCCAGCCGAATCTGCCGGTGATCCTGGTCGCCCATAATATGCGGTCGACTTTTCCGGAAAAAATCGACAGTTATGGCGTCGACAAGATTTTCATCTGGTGCTGCGAGGCCGACCTGCTGCTGGCGATCATCAAAAATGTCGAGGATCACCACAACGTCGATCCGGACACCGAGCGAGCCATGGTCAGGGTTATCATCTATGTCGAGGATTCGCCCCTCTATCGCTCCCTTTTCCTGCCGCTTATCTACAGCGAAGTGGTCCGGCAGACCCAGTCGGTGCTGGATGAAAGCCTCAACGAACGCCATCGTCTGCTCCGGATGCGGGCCAGGCCGAGAATTCTCATGGCTACCAACTACGAGGAGGCGGTTCATTTATACCAATCGTATAAACCGTATGTTTTTGCGGTGATCTCGGATGCCAGTTTTCGCCGGAACGGGATTTTGGTAAATGAGGCGGGAGCCGATTTTCTCCGCTATGTGCGGGGGGAAATCCACGACTTACCCCTGCTGATGGTTTCCACGGCCATCCGGAATCGCCAGATTGCCGAGCGTATTCCCGCGGTGTTTATCGATAAAAACTCTCCTGAAATCAGAGAAGAGCTCCACCGCTTTTTCCTCAACCATCTCGGTTTCGGTGATTTCGTCTTCCGCCTGCCCGATGAAACGGCGATAGGTTCCGCGGCAAATCTGCACGAGTTTGAAAAACAGCTCCATGTCATTCCCGAGGTGTCCCTGCGCTATCACACGATGCGGAACCATTTCTCCAACTGGGTCATGGCGAGAGCTGAAGTGACGCTGGCGCGGCGCCTGCACAAGGATTATGTGCTGAATATCGACGATCTCGCCAGCATCCGGGAAGATCTGATCTACAAGGTGCATTCGCTGCGGAAATTGCGGCAGAAGGGGGTGGTTGTCAAATTTTCCGCCGAAGACTACGACAGCGATATCATGGATTTTGTCAAGATCGGGAGCGGTTCGATGGGGGGCAAGGCACGCGGTATCGCGTTCATGTGGGCCCGGCTGCAGGAGTTCTACCGCGACAACTCCATCCTCACTTCCCATACCATTACCATTCCGAAAACCTGTGTGATCACCGCCGATGGCTTCGATGCCTTCGTCGAAGAGAACAATCTCTTTTTCAGCAAACCGATGCCCGATGAGCAGGTCGCCGATATTTTTCTCGATTCGGCCCTGCCTGCCTGGCTCAGGCAGGAGCTCCGCTCGTTTCTGCAGAAATGCGAGCACCCGCTTTCGGTCCGCTCCTCATCGCTCCTCGAGGACGGCCATTTTAAACCCTACGCCGGGCTGTATTCGACCTATTTCCTCGCCAATAATCACCCCGATTTCAATGAACGTCTGGCCCAGCTCGAAAGCGCCATCAAGCTGGTTTATGCCTCAACCTGGTTTGAAAGTCCGATTGCTTTTTCCAAGGTCACCGCCCATGGCCGGGAGGACTCGATGGCGGTGATAATCCAGCAGCTGGCCGGCGGGCGGTATGGCGATTTCTGGTACCCGGCGGTATCGGGTGTCGCCCAGTCGCGGAATTTTTATCCGGTCATGAACATGCATGCCGACGAGGGGGTAGCGCATATCGCTCTCGGCATCGGCAAGACGGTGGTGGAGGGTGGGAAATCGTTGTGGTTTTCCCCAGCCCGGGCAAAGAAACTGGTGCAGTTCTCGACCGTCGACAATATGCTCAAGTCGAGTCAGAGACAGTTTTATGCACTCGACATGACGTCCGACTGCCTCCATCGCGACACCTCCAATCTGGTGCTGCGCAACATCCAACAGGCCGAAAGCGAACTGCCGGTGGCCATGCTGGCGTCCACCTATATTGCCGAAGAAGACCGGGTTCGGGATGGTTGCCTGCCGGGGCAGAAGATCATGACCTTCGCCCCGATTCTGAAGTATTCCATTTATCCGCTGGCCGAGATTCTCACCGAACTGCTGGAGATGGGCAAGGAGGGCATGGGGGGAGAGGTCGAGATCGAATTTGCCGTGCATCTCGACCGGGAGCCCGGCAAATCGGTCTTCTATTTTCTGCAGATACGGCCGATGGTCACCGGCAGCGAAATGATCGACGTGCAGATCTGCGACAATGAGATCAAGCAGGCCTTCTGCTATGTCGGGCAATCTCTCGGTCACGGCACTTTTACCAATATGGCCGATATCGTCTATGTCTGCCCTGACACGTTCGATGCGGCGAAAACACGGGAAATGGCGAGGGAGATTGGGGCAATGAACCGCAGACTGCGGCAGGAAAAGAGGCCGTTTCTCCTCATCGGGCCGGGGCGATGGGGCTCGGCCGATCCCTGGCTTGGCATCCCCGTGCAGTGGGCGGACATTGCCGGGGTGGCGGCGATCATCGAAGTGAGGGATCGTAAGATCCGGGCGGACCCCTCCCAGGGAACCCACTTTTTCCAAAATATCACCTCGCTGGGTATCCCCTATCTGACCCTCAACGAGAACGGCGAAAAGGCGGCGGGCCGCCGGAGTATGGATTTTCTCGACTGGCAGTGGCTCGCAAGGCAGCCGGTGGTCGAACAGGGCACATATGTCCGGCAGGTGCGCTTTGCCAAACCCTTCAGCTTGAAATGCGACGGAACACGGTCCGAAAGCGTGCTTCTGCATGCGGATGGCACCCCGTGCAGGATGGTGTGTAAAATTCAAGGGAAAGAGACCTGGAATCAGAGTGTACTATTACAAGGAGAGTGCAGTGGACGCGATAATCAATCACATTAAGGAAAAAGATCCGGAGCAACGCGAGTTTCATCAGGCTGTCGAAGAGGTGGTGCAGAGTGTCAAACCTGTACTGGACCGGAACCTGGAATACCGGCAGCAGTCTGTCCTGCAGCGGATTACCGAACCGGAGAGGGTAATGATGTTTCGCGTTCCCTGGATGGACGACGATGGCCAGGTCCATATCAACCGGGGGTTTCGCGTGCAGATGAACAGCGCCCTCGGTCCGTACAAAGGCGGCCTGCGTTTTCATGCCTCGGTGAATCTCGGCATAATCAAGTTCCTGGCCTTCGAGCAGGTGTTTAAGAACTCGCTGACAACCCTTGCCATGGGTGGCGGGAAGGGCGGCTCCGATTTCGATCCCAAGGGTAAATCGGATAACGAGGTGATGCGCTTCTGTCAGTCCTTCATGAGCGAACTCTACCGCTACATCGGGCCGAATACCGATGTGCCCGCCGGCGACATCGGGGTCGGCGCCCGTGAAATCGGCTATCTGTTCGGGATGTATAAAAAATTGAAGAATGAGTTCACCGGGGTGCTGACCGGCAAGAGTCTTGCCTGGGGGGGCAGTCTGATTCGTCCCGAGGCAACCGGTTACGGTGTTGTCTATTTTGCCGCGGAAATGCTCGCAACCCGCAGGGAGACGCTGGAACACAAGCGGTGCCTGGTCTCCGGCGCCGGCAACGTCGCCCAGTTTACCATCGAAAAAATCCTTGAACTTGGCGGCACCGTGCATACGGTTTCCGATTCGTCCGGGTACATCTATGACGAACAGGGCATAAATAAGCAGAAGCTGGAATATCTCAAGACGCTGAAAAATATTCGCCGGGGCCGGATCAGCGAATATGCGGCCGAGTATCCGGCTGCCGTGTATACCCCGGTAAACCCGGGGATGAAGTATAATCCTCTCTGGGATCATAAGGCCGACTGCGCCTTTCCCTGTGCGACGCAAAACGAGATCAATGCGGAAGATGCCGGCCATCTGGTGAAGAATGGCGTGCACCTGGTCTGCGAAGGGGCAAATATGCCGACGACCCCGGATGGGGCGGATATTTTTATCGAGAACAAACTGCTGTACGCCCCCGGCAAGGCTGCCAACGCCGGCGGGGTGGCGGTGTCGGGGCTGGAAATGGCCCAGAATTCGATGCGTTTGTCGTGGCCGCGGGCGGAAGTCGATGCCAGACTGAAACAGATCATGAAATCGATTCATAAAACCTGTCTGGACGCGGCCGAGGAGTATGGAGCATCGGGGAATTATGCGGCCGGCGCCAACATCGCGGGTTTTGTCAAGGTAGTCAATGCCATGCTCGACCAGGGGTTGGTGTAGGGTCCGGAATTTGATTGTCCGGTTAATTTCCACAGGGATGAATGGCGGAACAGAGCAATGAGCAGAACCATGAACCCGACCTATGACGAGAGATGCCGCAGGGAGTTCTCGTCTTTTCTTACGCGAGTGGAGCATCTCTTCGTTAATATCGACATAGGGTGTCCTTACGGATTGCCCTATGTCTCGACCTTTCATCAGGCGACGTTTGGTCCTTTGAGCGAGCGGGCAATGGAGCTTTTTCTTGCCGCTGGCTACAGGCGAAACGGCAACTGTCTGTACAACATGTCGTGCGCGGCCTGTTCCGCCTGCGTCCCCATCCGCTTGCATCCTTCGGAATTTCGTCCCAACCGCAACCAGAAAAGGGTGTGGGCGAAAAATAAGGATGTGACTACAGCACTTTTGCCAATGAAAGTGACGGAGGAAGACCTGGCGCTTTGTGAAAAATTTCTCCGGTCCAGATATCCCAGCGAGAATAATAGCGCCCAGGGATATTATCGGGATTTTTTCCTCAATAACATTGTCAACAGCGTGCGGCTGCAATACCGGATCGACGATCGTCTGGTCGGGGCCTCGATTATAGATATTGGTTATAACTGGATGAATGCAGTCTATTTTTATTTCGATCCCGATGAATCGCCGCGCAGTCTGGGAACGTACAACGTGCTCTGCCTCGTCGATTTGTGCCGTGAATGGGAGGTCGAATTTCTCTATCTCGGCTATTTCATCCGCTCCGTTCCGGCAATGAGCTATAAGGCGAACTTTCATCCCCATTACCTTTTTTCAGGGCAGGAATGGTACCGTGGCGAGATTGCATAATTATCGGGGGGGCAGGAGTTATGGCTGGTACAATTGATGAAAGTGGCGGAAGCAGGGCCTTATTATCGTTACCTCTAGCCGATGGAACCGTGGAGTGCCAAATCTGCGCCCATCATTGCAAACTGCGCGACGGCAAAAGAGGAATATGCGGGGTTCGAGTTCGCCGTGGCGATCGGCTGGTCAGCCTTGTTTAT
>CAYTVF010000028.1:0-26097 GCA_964441345.1 uncultured Desulfopila sp.
GTTGAGTTTTACTCAACGGGGCTTTTGTTTTTTCTGCCAGTCTTCTTACTGCATTTCGGACATGAATATGCTATCGTAACCTACTCTTACGATTCATCTCATTTCTCCCCAATTTTATGTCCATATCGTCTCGCAAAGACCGCTATCTTCCTCTTCTCGCCCACATCAGACCAGCGACGGGAACAATGATCGTTTTGATCGTCCTTATGCTGCTGGAAAACGCCGCAGCGCTATGTTCTCCCTGGCTCGCCGGTCAACTGTCGGATGTCCTGCTTCATGGAAATGCAAAAATCAGCTTTAATTACAGGCAGATCCTTATCGCCTGGCTGGGACTCGTCGCCCTTCAGTCCCTTCTTACTTATGGCCATCAGATTATTTCGGGCATAACCAGTGAAAAGATGGTCCTGACCCTGCGGAACAAGCTCTACGACCACCTGCAGCACTTGCCGGTGAGCTTTTACCATGAACGACAGCACGGCACTGTCCTCTCTCTGCTCTCCTACGATACTTCCATCATCGGCACCTTTGTCAGCACCACCATCATCGGCCTCATCCCCCATATTGTCACCGCCGGTGGAGCACTCGTCTGTATTTATCTGATCAATCCGCCGATAGCCTTTTTCTGCGCTCTCCTGATTCCGCTCTTCGTTGTCATCACCAAATTGCTTGGCAGAACCATTCGGCCCCTCAGCAAAGAGCTGATGCAACAATATGGCATCACATTTTCCATCGCCGATGAGAACATTCGAACTTTGCCCCTTATTAAATCGTTCAGCCGGGAGTCTCTGGAAGCCAAATATTTCCAGAACAGCAACGAGCGGCTTTTCTCCGCTTACCGGAAATACATTGCAGCGCAAGCCCGGTTGTCTCCGGTCATTCGTTTTCTTGCCAGTGCCATCATTATCGCCTTTCTCTTTCTCGCGGGAGATCAGATCACCTCCGGCAATTTTTCCACCGGGGATATTGTCAGCCTGCTGCTCTATGGCTTGCTGCTCACCCGTCCGATCAGTTCCTTGGCCGAAGCTTTTGGCCAAACACAACGGGCTGTTGCCGCAGCCAACAGGATTTCCGACATTTTTATGCAAAAACATGAAAATCTGTTGGCCGGGAAGCGGCTGCCGCCGGTTAACGGGAAGATTATATTTGAAAATATCTCCTTTGGTTACAGCGGCAGGGCGCAACTCTTTTCGCAGTTAAACCTCGCCATCCTACCGGGAGAAACTGTCGCAATCACCGGCAGGAACGGGGCCGGCAAAAGCACCATCGCCCATCTTCTTATGCGGTTGCATACTCCTCAGCAGGGCAAAATTCTTGTCGATGATATCGATATCCAGACAGTGTCCCTCGACAGCCTCCGCTCCCAGATAGGACTGGTCCAACAGAATGTCCTGCTGAGAAACAGTTCCGTGTTGGATAACCTGCGATTCGGTAAAGCCGATGCCGCAATGGACGAGGTTATACATGCCGCCAAGGCCGCCCACGCCTATGAGTTCATCTGCAATTTACCTGAGGGATTCGATACCCATATTGGTGATCAAGGGGTAAGGCTGTCCGGGGGCCAAAAACAACGTTTATCGCTGGCTCGCGCGCTTCTGAAGAATCCGGCGATATTGATTCTCGATGAGGCTACAGCCATGTTCGACCCCGAAGGTGAAGCACGTTTCATCGAAGATAACCTGCCATCCCTGAAAAACAGGACCGTCCTCATGATCACCCATCGCCCGGCAAGCCTGGCCCTTGCCGATCGGATCTATGAACTGCGAGACGGGCTACTTTATCGAAAAACGTGAAGTATCTTGCAAAGCCTGTCACATTTTTTTATATAACCAGATACTGACTCCATACATATTCGGGCTTTTCTCAAGATACTAAAGGATTTTTCATGACACCTCCGCAACTTTCGATCATCATTCTGGCCGCCGGCAAAGGTACGAGAATGAAGTCGGAAAAAGCAAAAGTACTGCATGAGGTATTTTTTGCACCAATGATACATCATGTGGTAAATGCTGTTCTCCCTCTTCAGCCGGCCCAGACTGTGGCAATTGTCGGTCATCAGCAGGATGCGGTGAAAGAGGTATTGCAAACATTCGAAATCGACTTTGCCGTCCAGAATCAACAACTTGGCACCGGTCACGCTGTGCTTATTGCCGAAAATATTGTCAAGGATACCGTTGGTACGGTGATGATTCTCTGCGGCGACACCCCGCTCATCCGAACCGAGACTCTTGACCGGATGTATCGGACCCACAGAGAACACCGGGCTGCTCTTACCCTCATGACCACCTGTCTTGACGACCCGACCCATTACGGCCGCATCCTGACAACAAAGGAAGGAAGAATACTGGGGATTGTCGAACAAAAAGATGCAACCCCGGAACAACTGCGGATAAATGAAATCAACGCCGGCATCTATTGCGTCGAAAAGGATTTCCTTTTCTCAGCCTTAAAAAAAGTCGGCTCCGATAACAGCCAGAATGAGGTGTATCTTACCGATATCGTCAAACTGGCGGTGGAGAGCGGATTGCCGGTGGAAAAATATACCACAACCCATCCACTGGAAGTTCTCGGTGTCAACTCCCGGGTAGAACTCGCTGAAGCCCACCGGGAGTTACAATTACGCAGGAACCGGGAACTCATGTTGCAGGGCGTTTCGATGTTTCATCCCGAATCCATCGCCATTTCACCGGAAACAGGTATTGGCAGGGATACCCTGGTTGAAGCCTGTGTCCGGATCACCGGCAGCTGCCAAATCGGACAGTCGTGCACAATCGGCCAGGGAGTCATTCTGGCGAACTGCAAAATAGGTGACCGGGTAACTATCGGCCCTTACAGCTGCTTATCCGATATGATTATAGACTCAGGGAGTACCTTGGCAGCCTACAGCAGGAATGAGAGCAGAAAATAGAGCAGGAAAAGTTGATCGAATTCGAGCAACTGCAGGCATCCTTACAAAACACATTTCGCCTGTCAGTCACATCCAAACAATTATTCAGGACCAAGAGGTGAAACCATGAGTGATCTCAAAAAGATGTACTCGAATATTCTGGGCGACAGCTTTCCGATGGACATGACCATATCGTTTGGCGATCAGAAACTTGTTTACCGCAAAAAAACCTGGAAGATCAAGCAGGAAGACGGGACGATCGATGAACGGGGCGTCCGTTACGGGGAAAATCCCGACCAGGAAGCGGCCTTGTATGAGCTGATCAACGGCAATCTGACCCTTGGCAAATGTCAATTTATCGAACCGGGCAACGGCCTTGTTTCGGCGATAGCGGTGGAGGACATGCTGCAGGTCGGCAAACATCCCGGGAAAATCAACCTCACCGATATCGATAATGGACTCAATATTATCAAATACTTGATGGATAAACCGGCAGCGGTCATCCTCAAGCATAACAATCCGTGCGGGGCGGCATACGGAAAAAATATAGCCACTGCTTTCAACAGGGCCCTGCGCGCCGACCGAATTGCCGCATTTGGCGGTGCGGTCGTCCTCAACCGGCCCTGCGATAAGGATACCGCGGAACTGCTGGCCGGCAATTACCTTGAGGTAGTCTGTGCACCGGAATTCGAAAACGGCAGTCTGGACATTCTGAAGAAATCGAAAAACCTGCGCATTATCCGGATTAGCGGAATAGACAGGCTCAGCGATTTTGAAAAATTCCGTTTTGTTGATTTCAAAAGCCTCATTGATGGTGGAATCATTGTTCAGCAATCGGCGGTAAACTCGATCCGCAGTATCTCCGACCTCCTGCCGGCAACCGCGACCTGGCAAGGCCGGGAATATAGATGCGAACGGCAGCCAACAGCACGTGAACTCGAGGATATGATATTCGGATGGGCGATAGAGCACGGCGTCACTTCCAACTCAGTGCTGTATGTGAAAGACGGCTGTACCGTTGGCATCGGCACTGGAGAGCAGGATCGGGTCGGTGTGGCGGAAATTGCCGTGCATAAGGCCTACATCAAATACGCTGACATCCTTTGTTTCGATGCCCATGGTATTGGCTATGCGGATCTTGAACTTGCCGTTAAGCGAGGGAAAAGGGACAAGGAAGATATGGACAATATTGCTAAACTAGTAGACGAAGCGCGGGCCGGGCTACCAGATTCAGTTATGATTTCCGATGCTTTCTTCCCCTTCCGAGACGGAGCTGATATTGGTATCTCTCAAGGTGTCTCGGCAATACTTCAAGCAGGCGGCTCAATGCGTGACTTTGAAACGATCGAGGCATGCAATGAGGCGGTACCGAAAGTGTCAATGATGTATACTGGCCAACGGTCTTTTAAGCATTAGATGTCTTTTTGAGTAATGCTGATTAAAAGTGATTGAACGGTAAAGTATAACATGGGAAATAAATTCTTTTAGTGAGTTCAAATCTACCTAAAGTCCCTCGATATGTTCTTCAATTATCCCCGCAAGATGATTGAGTTTGGGGAGGGACTTGGCGTGGCGTAAAGCGAAACAGGGAATTTTCCTTATAAATTCGGCAGACCGTAAGAACCGCTGCTTTTCTTCGGTAGGATAAATAATCTTGGGTACAAAACCGTATTGATGTTTGGCCAAATTGATCAATGAATCCTTCATATTCATTTGGTTGATTGAAAAATCTTCTGCCCACTCAAGAAAATATATACACGCTAACCTCCCTGAAGAACCTTCAACAAAACTCTCAGCAGGTACATTATACCTCATTTTAAGCTCAGAGGATCCTAGGTGCTCTATGTTTCTTGGGGGAATACTTAGGGTGGAAATAAGCTCTTTGCCTACCTTCATCCAAGGATATCCTGGAAGGACTTCAGGAAGAGCTGAGGAAGAAATCTTTATTGCTACTACATCATCAGCGACCAGCTTATGACCGGAACAGATAAGGGAACAGACGGTGGTCGATTTTCCAGCACCGCTAGCGCCAAGAAAACATGTAATTTTGCCATTTATTTCAACTGCACTGGCGTGAAGAACCAGAAATCCTCTTTGCAAGAGTAAGATTCCCATTGGTGTGCCAAGAACAGTATTGACAAGGAGGTCACAATCAACGCCAGTAACCGGCGATACAAAGACTTCACATCCTTTGATTATGGTAAAGAGAGCTACATCCTGGTAATAGAAAACCGCCTTTTCAGGACCCACTGCAAAATAATACTCACAAGCCCCTACCTCTTCGGGGGGGCTATATAGCTCTTCTCCATACTTAATACTAACATCAGATCGTGAAAATATCTCCTTTTGAAGAGGAAGAGGGATTTCTGAATCGATTCGAATTTGGTAAAGAAAATGATTGCTTGTCACAAATACACTAGAATTTTTTGTTCATCCCTGTGAAGGTCCTGCAGAAGACATAGGTTTTTGATGTTCATAGCCTACATCCCCTGATCCATATACCTGAGAACCCTTAGTAATTTCACGCATATCACCATATAACATTATCTGAGGGGGGGTCCATTCTTTCAGTACTTTTTTAATCTCAGATGGAATGTCTCTGCTCATGGAAATTCTCCACATATAATAATATTCTTAAATAATTATCCACAGGATAATTATTATAATCTATCAAACATCAAACGACTGAAAAACAAATAGATTCAGTCAATTAATAGGATGATAGCTTCCGTTGATTTTTCCTTCTAGAACCTAAGAGTCCAGTCAATCCAACACCAAACAAAACTAGCGTCGCTGGTTCTGGCACAGGAGAACGATCAACATTGTCAGTGTCAGAAACAAAATACAACTGGCTCTCTGATGTGAATGGATTTGAGAAGGCTAGAGTAAGCGTTCCATATAGATCACCTTTAGGATCCCTTCCGTTAAGTGCGACTTGTGTTCCGTATGTAGCTTGAACAGTTACATCATTACTCATTCGTACGCTACTAGCTCCAGAATAATCTTTATATCCTGTTCCCACTGGCTTTCCATCAAGTGACAAATCAGTACTTACGGAAGGATCGATTGATGGGTTAACATCGAACACAGTATCACCGGCCAAGCCATCTATGATAAGGCTTGTTATCCGAACGTCATTACTCGTCACATCCAATGTAAATCCGTACCACATTGTGGAGATTTGCGCTAGAGGAACACCACTTGGTTGATTAATAAAAAGCGACCAGCCATCAGTTCCTATCACCGATCCATTACTCCAAGTCCTCGTTTCTGAAAGCCCATTTGCAAAATTTGCGGTAACCGTCATTCCGTTCATGTTGTAACTAGTTGTGTCCCAGGCACCAACGCTTAGAACATGCTCTATTGGATTCGAGGTGTTATAAATTGGCTCTAGAACGTTGGATGTTGCGACACCAGCGTTTGCTAAAAAGACGATTCCTATTGCAGCAATCTTTAAAAAGCCGTTTTGATTCATACCAAATCCTCTCATATTCGGTTAGTTTCCTACACGAATCGTTTTAATTTCCACGCTAGCATCCTAGCTTGTTGAACTTTAGAATACAATCAGAATTATCGTGCATTGCACGAATGCATGCAAATACCGTACCGGTTAAGCTGGTGCTTTATGCTTTTGAGTAAGCCATTGCTGCAATACAACAAGAGAATACAGATTCAAATGATAGAGACGATTGCAATCATAAGGATGTTTACGAAAAAGTGACAAACGTTTTTTAATCTCATTTCTTTTTACAATCTTAGATAGATATGGGTGAAAATGAGAGACAACGTCTTCGATCAGTTGATCATGCTTCAATATTAAGTTGTGAATGAATCCTGGGGAGAGATCACTTTTATCAACCCTTTCTTTCACCGTCTGAGGAATAACACCTTGCATCGCCTCCCTCAAAACATAGCGTGACCATCCATTTTTTAACTTCTGATCAGAGGGTAATGCATAACAAAATTCCATGACCCGCCGATCGCAAAAAGGTGAGCGAGGTTCGACCCGAAATCGAGCAGCAAAAATATTGAACAATTCCAGAGTATCAGTCAGTAATGGACTGGTCAGATTCTGAAGATGGCATCTTTTTGCTGATCTCAAAGATGCAAATTTCATTTCGTTACGATCTCTAACCTTATGAGACCGAGAAAATTCTTCTGTTACAATACTGTTGGTGGTTGCGTCAGAATCAATTTTTGCCTTTAGAAAATTGTACATTTGGGCAAGCGGATCCCGGAAATAGGGTCGAAACATAAATGAACTTAACAATCGTATTTCAGCAACATTATGCCTGCGAGAAATATCTTTAATATTTTCATAAAATTTACAGAATCTCCCTTTCAGAATTAATTGCTGTAAATGTTCATATCCATGAGAAACCACTAAATCTCCATCCAATCCATTCAATATAACATGGATACCATTTCTCTGAGCGATCAACCACGATTGCATTTCCAGATAAAGGTGCGGGAAAAAAAACGGTTGCCCATAGATTTCCATATGAACTGCCAGTTCACTGAGGGGGGCAAAATCATGACCGACTATAGGATGATGAATATAATCCCCACGAGCCAATATTGCTTCCTGGTATTGGCGTTCATCAATTTTCTTTAATTGATCTGCAGACAAAAAAGGGAAATTATACGAAAATGTGTGCAGTTGGGTGCTGATATCCACGAGTTTCCTAGTCACACATACCACTGAAGAGGAATCTAATCCCCCACTCAAAGCACAACCAATCGGTGAAATCGTCCTTAATCGACAGCGCACAGCTTCAAAAAATATCTCTTTAAATTCCTGTGCGTACTCACTATTGTCCTTCCTCTTTATGGTATAGTCGTGATTATACTCCCAATACTTTTTAGTAAAATGCTTTCCTTTGTGAACAACAAGGATTGTTGCCGGTTCAAGCCGAAATATGTTTTTGTAATAAGTGTCAGTAGTGTTACCGACTACCAACTGAATATACTCTGCCACTCTTCTATCATTTATTGTATTTGGCACACCAGGGAGGGCTAAGAGCGCATTAATTTCCGACGCAAAAATAAATACTTTATCTGACGAATAGTAGAATAGCGGACGAACTCCGATATGATCCCTAGCACAAAACAATTCCTTTCGGCGGGTATCCCAAATAGCAAAAGCGTAGTCGCCAATTAGTTGACCTGGACAGTCATAATGCCATTTCTTATAAGCTTCGAGAATTATCCGGCTATCCGGAATGTTCTCTCTGGCTCTCTTGTCAATTCCAATTTTATCTAATAATTCAATTCTATTATCAATACGAGCATCAGCAGTAATTATATATTTCGACTCATCATCCTGAAGGGGTTGTTTTTCGAATATCGATTCAGGCGTCGTTTTAAGCAGACAGTTGACGAGGGAAGCCTCGCCGACTTGTAAGCAATTGACACCATCTGGACCACGATGGGCGATTGATCCAACCATTTTTTGCATTTCATGCATAGAGTCCGGTCGATTATCAAAGCATACAATACCCGCAATTCCGCTCATTCAACACCTTTATTCTGAAGGACTGGAAGATCCTTAAACCGCTCTATATCTTCAATAATCCCGAGTACAACTTTGCCATCCAGACTAAGCCAGGCATGAGCTTCGAAAATTGATTTTTTATCTTTTGCAACTCCAATGTGGAGCCTTGTTTTATAACCATTCTTAGCCATTAATATCCTTCCAGCCAACGCTATTGGGAGACAAGTTGAGAATGTAAGACGCCCCATACGCGTTAAAATGAGAGCAATTCGTTCAGGTGAAACCCTGCTGGATTGCGCCGAGAGGTCTAACCACGATTTCTTGAATATTTCGGTCAGTACCTTTTGAAGTGGTATGATTCTAAGTCCTATCCTATACTTGACGATCAGAACAAATGCATGAATATACAGATACATATCAATACTCGGCAAGTTGAAATATTTATTCAGCAGTGTCATTCTCAACCATTAATAAATTATTATCCACGAGCTTTTGCAAAAATATAAGGAGATCTCCTGTGCATTGTTCTCTCGATACTTCATATTCTTCAACGAGATTCTCTCGCAGGTGAGAAAATGATATGGGTTGTTCCAAAAGTTTCCAGATAGTTGTTCCAACACAATCGAGGCCACTGTACTGCCCTGAAGATAAATCCAAAATTACCGTCTCATTATCAAGTTCAGTAGAAACGTTACTCTTCGCTCGACAAAGGATTAAATCAAACAAGTGTTGATTGTCATGTGAAAACACTATCTTTTTACTCATTTTTTTCGATTTTTCCCTGGGTTGATTCCCCATACAATTTTCAAGCCGTGCCATCGGTGATTTTCGAATATTCTAAAGCAAGCGAAGCATCCAACATTCCGATTTATGCACAACTCCCACTTTGCTTATGACTAAGCGTTTGACAAAAATAAGGATCCCTTGCTGCCAACCAGCAACATGGTTATCGAGAACATAGACTCAAGTTTGTCCGCTATCCAGGACTGTTTTTTTCTGAAAACCGGAAACTCACCCGCAATTCAGGTAGTAGACCATGGTGAAAAACCAGCATTTTAAGAGTGGTTTCATCAGAACTCTAAGAATTTTTTCGAAGATATAAGAAATCCTCAAAATCATTTTTCTCGAAATTCTGCTCTACTGGTCGTAAAAACGAAGCATAAACCAACTCCACTTGGCGTGTTATCATTAGAAGAAATTGATAAAAATTATTGTGACAAACTCACAGCAACTCCGCCACCCCAACATACTGAACCCGCGTCCGGTACTTCTCGCCACAATTCGCAATCGCATCCACCGTAACCCGATGCGGATGCCCGATCCCTATTGCCCATCCCTGTCGTTCCGCAATCTGCACAAGTTTTCCCAGTTGGTTGCAAATCTTTTCCTCATCCAGGGTATTATCGAGAAAGATACTTCTCCTCGCACTCTTGATCGGTGCGGCCTGGGCGACCTGCCAGGCGATACTGCCGGAGGTAGTAACGCTGTCGACGAACACCAGGGAGCGTTCCTTCATCTCATGGATGAGGTTCGTCATGGCCGGTTCATCCTCGGTGAAAGACGAACCCATGTGGTTATTGACGCCCATGGCATGGGGGACTTCCTGCAAACACTTGGTGAACTTTGCTCTCTGCATTTCCGGCGGATCATGGAGATAGAGTGCCCCCGGTCCCGGATTATAGGTGCTGCCCTTGGGTTGCAGGGGCAAGTGGAGAAACACCGTTTTTCCGGCTAGAAATGCCAGGTTTTCCAGCTTTTTGGTATGCGGGGCAAAGGGCAGGAACGAGTAGGTGAGCTCAATGGGAAAATTCAGCAATTGTTCGCCTATTGCCTCGTCCCACCCCATATCGTCGATTATGATGGCCACCTTCGGCAAATCCGGTTTCTTTGCAATATCGTGTTCTGCAACCGGTTCGACAACCGGCTCTGCCGGCACTCCGGCTGCGACTGGTTCCTTGGGCCCTGCCGGCTCGGTATGGACAGGGGGATTCGGCTCCTCAAATACAATCGCACTTTTGATGGCCGGCAGAATCTCCTGGGCAAACACCGTCCTAAAGAAAATGACATACCCGGCGACACAGACTGAAGCGGCCAGCAAGAGGAATAAAACTGCAAATCCAGCCAGCCTTGTCAGGCTGATACCACCGGGGCTTTTCCTGTTACGCCCTTTCTTGCGAAGACGTCTCTTATGCTCTTGAATCATGTACGTAGCGGTAAATAGCCTGAAAATGCGGTTCGAGCAAATCCTTCTGTCCCCAAGATCTCCGGCTTATTATTTTTCTCTTGCCAGCACATAGCCGGCAAGCCCCTCAAGAACTGCTCGCTCGCGGGAAACATTTTCATCGGTGAAAATGGTTATCGCCCCGACCGCATTTTCGACAGCCGCCACAGCCGTCGCCCTTGCCAGCTGGAAGCCTTGGTATATATTAACGATTTCGCAAACATCCTGAAATTTTTGCGCTCGTAGCGATTTGTCTTTCAAGATCGACAGAAGCCGCGATTGGTCACTGCCCTCCGCAACATTCATGGTCAGGATGAGCGGCAGGGTTATCTTGCCTTCGGCCAGATCGTTGCCGATCGTTTTGCCGGTTTTGGCGGGGTCGCCAAGGTAGTCGAGCAGATCATCGACTATTTGAAAGGCGCAACCAAGATGTACTCCGTAATCTCTCAGCGCTGTGACATGTTGAGGGGTGCCCCCGCCATATATTGCTCCTACCTCGCAGGCAGCGGCAATCAGCAGCCCGGTCTTCCCCATTATCGCATCATGGTAGTCGAGTTCCGAGAGATTGTGTTTTTCGGCGTTGCGTAGTTGCATAAATTCCCCGTCTACCATGCCGGTTGTTGCCTTACAGAAGACCTCAAGCCCTTTATTGCCGGAATATTTGCCGACCCTTGCCATGGCCAGGGCATGTAAAAAATCTCCGGCCAGGATCGCAGGGATGATACCGAATTTCTTAAACACCGAGTCATTGCCGCGCCGGGTGTCCGAGTTGTCGATAATATCGTCATGAAAGAGTGTGGCAGCATGCAGGTACTCAAAGGCGCATCCCAGCCTGTACACGTCGTCATCGCTCTTTCCGCAGAGTCGGGACGCAAATACCACGAGAAGCGGGCGAATCCGCTTGCCGCCGTTAAACAAACCGTAGTTGAGCACCTCAAGGAGTTTGGCATCGATCCCCGGTTCCAGGCCGGACAGATCCTCCCTCATATATCGATCAATTTTTTTGGCCTCGGCGCGAAGAGCACCGAGAGCCGACTCCATATCAATCATGTCGCCGTTTCTCTTGTCTTTTTATCATCACCATAAAACAGCTCGATATCGTCCATTTTTCTTGTCACAGGCGAGGCCGGCAGACTGGCAAGAAAAGTTCGGCCGTACCCTTTGCTGAAAAGACGGGTGTCCATTATGGCAATAACCCCTCTGTCGGTAGCCGAACGCATCAAGCGCCCCACACCCTGGCGTAAGGCGAGTATCGCTCTTGGAACCTGAAAATCGAAAAAGGGTTTGCCGCCCTGCTCTTTTATATCGGCAATCCTTGCCTGAATCACCGGATCGCTTGGCACTTCGAAGGGTAATTTATCGATGATGACGCAACTGAGCGCTTCGCCGACGACATCCACACCCTCCCAAAAGCTGGCCACAGCCAGAAGCACCGAATGCGTTTCTTCTCGAAAGCTTTGCAGCAAAGAATTTCGCGATGCCGTCCCCTGGACGAGAATGGGATAATCGACAACAGTCGCCAGATACGCCGCCAGACCGTCCATCCCCTTGAAACTCGTGCAGAGAATGAGCGCCCTTCCTTCACTTAATTTTAATATTTCCGCTACTCGCCCGCATACGCCGGGCAAAAAAATATCGGCCGACGGGTCGGGAAATCCGGGCTCAGGGACATATAACAGCGTCCGCTGCCGATAGTCAAACGGTGACTTGAATTGACGAAATTCAGCATTGTCGCCCAGGCCCAGCCTTTCCTTGATATAGGAAAACGATCCGCCGGACGACAAGGTAGCCGATGTCAGCACACAGGAGGCGACCGAACCATACAGACACTTCCGCAATTCGCCGGCGACGGATACAGGAGTGGCGGAGATGGTGACGGCCCGTTCCCTTTTCTCATACCAGTAGACATAATCGTGTCCATTGTGGTCGAAAAAATAGGCGATGTCACGAAAATTATCGTTCAGTTCCTTGGCCCGTTGCGCCAGATGGCTCCACCCTTCCCCGTATCTATCGCAGGCAAGCAGTTTCTCAACAAGTCTTACCATACCGGTCGAGAGAAGTTCGACCTCCGCAATCCAGATCTCCTTGGAGGTTTCCGCAAGCATCGAGTCGAGAGGAAATCTGCCGATTTTGCCGGGAAGAATATGGGCAAACAGTTCGATGCGCTGCTTTAATCCACCGAGCAGAGAAAGCACACCGTCCCGTATCTCCGCAGCCAGATCGGCCTCTGCCTGCCGCAGGGTATCGGCCAGCAGATCGAGCAGCTGATACTGGCTGAAACTCTTGCTGAAAAAAGCCGTCGCGACATTTTCGAGATGATGGGCTTCATCAAAGACCACGGCCTCATAGCGCGGCAACAATTCGCCATAGCCGTCCTTTTTCAGGGCCAGGTCGGAAAAAAAGAGGTGATGGTTGACGATTATCAACCGGCAATTCCCGGCCTGCCTCCGCAATACATTGATAAAACATTCGGCCGCCTCCGGGCAATCTCCTCCCAGACACTGGTTTGACTGGCAGGAGATCTTCGGCCACAGTCCGGACTTCTCACTCAGCCAATCCAGCTCAGCGCGGTCGCCGATTGAGGTTCGCTGCAGCCAGGCATCGATTTTTGCCACCCACGGCTCATCATAGAGCGAGAGTTGCGGATTGCTTCGATACTGATACCACCGGTAGAGACAGAGATAATTCTGTCGGCCCTTGAGACAGATCGCCTGGATATCCTGGCCAAGAACTCGTGCCACAAGAGGTATATCTTTACTCAGGATCTGATCCTGCAGGTTTAACGTCGCAGTCGATACCACCACTCTCTTGCCCGACAAAACACCGGGGATAAGGTAGGCAAGCGTCTTGCCGATGCCGGTTTCCGCCTCGACCACCAGGATTCTTGCGGCATCGTCCGCTTCCGGCTCTCTGCCGGCAGACAGCACCGAAGCAACGGCTTTCGCCATCTCGCACTGACCATCCCGAGCCTCGAACTGCGCGATGCACTCGGATAATCCTCCCCCCGGCCTGAAAATTTCTTCCAAATTCATCATCCTCAGCTCTGGTCATATGAATTGCATTCGTCGACGCTGACTATACAATAGTATCGGCCAACTGGATAATACGATTTTTATTTCCTGAAGAGAATCCAGCATCAGGATAATGATTGAGAACCATTATTCATTTTGCAGAACACCGCAATTTTTGCTAAAATATTAACTGATCATCTCTATTTTTTGACGAGCGCCCTCAACCGTCTCCCCGGACACTGGTATGGTAGAAATCCTCTTACCCGAGTATGCAACTTCGACACTTTCTTCCTCCGACCTCCTTGGACCGGGCGAAGTGGTAGCCGTAGTCGACGACTCACCGGAAATCGTGCTGCTTCTCTCGCATTACCTCGGCACCCAGGGGTTCTCCGTTGTCAAAGCCGGCAGCGCCCGTGAACTCATTTATCTTCTCGCTACCGAGAAAATCGCCCTGGTTCTCCTCGACATCGGCCTGCCTGACCGAAATGGCAACGAGATACTCAAAGATATAGTTCCCACCCATCCCGATCTTGGCATAATTATGGTCACCGGCACCACCGATATCCAGGTGGCGCTTGACTGTCTGCGGCAGGGCGCCGACGATTATTTGACCAAGCCGGTGAACATCAAGCAGTTCACTCACACCGTGCAAAACACCTTGAAAAAACGGCGGCTCGCTATCAGCAACCGCATTTTTCAGCAGGAACTGCAAAAGACCAACACCCGGATGCGCTTTCTCCATCATCTCAATCTGAAGATGAACACCGCCTATCTGAATACCGTCGAATTACGTGGCATTCTCCAGGCGATTCTGGTCGGCATCACCTCGGAAGACGGATTAAGGTTCAACCGCGCCTTCCTCGCCCTCTATGATGAGAACAACGGTTTCCTCCAGGGGACTCTGGCGATCGGCCCCGCCTCCAGGGAAGAAGCGGGCCGGGTCTGGAACGCGCTCAAGGAAAAAGGATTGCAGCTCGATGATATTCTCAGCTCGATCCAGAAAAAAGGCCTTGACGAAGATGTGGTGGTCAACAGGATTATCCAGACGCTGCGCGTATCGCCGGATTACCATGACCATGTTCTCATCCACGCAAGCAGAACGAACAAACCGATCCATGTGCAGCAAGGCAGAGCTCCTGGTTGCCGGGTTCCGGACGAGCTCGTCCAGCTGCTCGGGGAATCGTCCTTCGCGGTGGTGCCGCTCCGCTCCCCGAGCAAATCGCTGGGAGTGATGATCGTCGATAATTTTATTACCGAAGCACCGATCACGAGTGACGATATCAGCGGACTTGAGATATTTGCCAGTCAGGCCAGCCTCGCCATCGAATACAGCCATTTATATGCCGCGATGGCGGAAAAAATTGCCGCCCTCGAACTGGTGACGCAAGAATTGGAAAGAAGCAAGGATCTGCTTATCGAGGCGGAACGGACCGCCACCATCGGCCAGATGTCGGCCCAGCTCTTACATGCCATCAGAAATCCGCTGACCTCGATTGGTGGAACCGCCAGGTTGCTCACCAAAAAATCGAGCGACCCCTATATGACCAATTTCCTCAATATCATCACGCAGGAAAGCAACAAAATCGAAATTATCCTGGAAGATCTCTTCAGTTTCGTTGAAGACAAGGAACTCCACCTTGAAATGAGACCGATTTTTTCTCTCGTCCGCAAGACGGTCATGATCTTCTACATTACCATGAAACAGAATAACATCGAGTATGCGCTTGATTTTAATGGCCCCGGCCCCGAGCTTCCGATCGATGAGAACAAAATCCGTCAGGTATTCCTCCACCTCATCAGAAACAGCCTGGAAGCCATGCAGACCGGCGGCTTTCTGCGCATCGCCGCCGAGGAAAATGATGAATCGGTAACCTTCCACGTAACCGATTCCGGACCGGGCATCCCGGTTGAAACTCTCCCCCATGTCAAGGATCCATTTTTTACCACCAAGACCTATGGCAACGGCATGGGCCTCGCGCTGGTCGACCAGATCGTCCAGCAGCACGGAGGAACATTTACTATTCGAGACGGACCGGAAGGCGGTACCCTGGCCACGGTGATTCTCCGCAAACCCTCCCCTACTGCTGCCTTCGGGCAGAAATGATTCCTGCCGTCAGGGCAAGGAATGACGTCATAAGAAAGGTTGTTCTGAGCGCAAGCATGAAGGCGTTCTTATCGACCAGCGAATGATCGGCCAGCTGCCCGCCTCCGCTGAAGAAGGCAAACCACCAGGCAAAAAGGGCTGCCGCCAGGGTGGCGCCGGCGACCATGCCGAAATTTCTCGCCGTCGCCAGAATCCCGGCAGTAATCCCTGAATATTCCTCGCCCACCCGGGAAAGCACCGAAGCACTGTTGGGCGATAGAAAAATCGATTGACCGGCGCCAAGCAAGGCGAGTTTAGCCATAACTTCGGCAGTTGAACTTTCCGACGAAAGCCAGGCGAGGCTCACCAGCGCCACCGTGCTGATGCCCATTCCGGCACTGGTCAGGAAACGTGCGCCGATTTTATCGTATAACCTTCCTGACACCGGCGACAAAATGATGAGAGTTGCCGGTACTGCCATCATCACCCTGCCGACATTTTCAATGGGCAGCATGAGGATGTATTCGAGATAAAAGGGCACCAGCACCAGCACGGCGAACAAGGCGGCAAAGGAAATAGCGGCGGTGAGTACCGCCACCCAATAGTATCGCTGGCCGAACAAACCGATGGGCACAATCGGAGCAGTTGCCCGTTTTTCGATGCAAATGAAGAGATAAACCAGAACCGCAAGGAGGATGAAGAGCGTTATATTGAAGACATTCAGCAACAGATCGACTCGATGAAAGACCCACACGCAAAGAACGGCCATCACAACCCAGCAGCAGCTTCCCTGCCAATCGAAAGAGCCGCCGGGCGTCAACTTCTGCAAAGGCATGCGCCCCAGCAGATAGACTCGACCGTAAAGGAATGCCGTGATGCTGACGGGCAGGGTAACCAGAAAAATCGTCTGCCATGAGAACGTGCCGAGCACAAGCCCACTGACCAAAGGGCCGGTCAACAGCCCACATGCCGTCGCCACGCCCACCAGGCCAAGCCCCCTGCCAAGGTGGCCGGAAGGAAAAACCATTTTTATAATTGCCGGCCCCGATGCCATCATCATGCTTGCCCCGAGCGCCTGAAAGAATCTGCTCAACATCAGCCGTTCGTAGGTTGACGAAAAGTAGCAGCTAACGGCGCCAAGGGAAAACAGCAGCATGCCGGCCAGATACACCCTGCCCCGGCCCAGCCGGTCGCCCAACTGCCCCCAGAACACCAGCGAAACGGTGATGGTGAGAAGGTAAAAGGTGACGATGAACTCAGCGTACTCAAGACTGAGATTGAAGGACCGCATGATCGTCGGCAGCGCGACATTGATCATGCCGCTGTCCATGGTGGACAGGAATACGCCGGTCATCACCAATAACAGCACCTGCCAGCGTACAGATTTTTTTATCATGCGTCTCCGAGCGTGCACCAACTGCGAAAAAGGATAAAAAAAGGCCCGGTGGAGAATTCTCCACCGGGCCTGTACTGCTTGTATGTCAGCTAAATCGTGTCCGTCCCAGAATTAGAACTTGAGGGAGAGACGTACACCGCCTTCCATAACATCCTCGTCACCGGTAGCATCGCCGGAAATGAGGTATGCAAAGATACCTTCAGCGGTCAGGTTGTCCATAATGGTGTAGGTTAATTTACCATCAAATTCCAAACCAAGCTCAGAATCGCCGGCAGCATTGTCTTCGGCAAGTTCTGCATACCAAACATCAGCATCAATTTTCAGTTTATCCATCGGCTTGATGGTTACACCGGCATTGGCAGCCCAGATGTTGGTGATATCGTCACCAGGAGACCCGGCCGAAGGAGCGTTATCAAACACGCCTAAGCCCATAATTTCCGACCAGTAGTAGGAGCTGCCGGTACCGGCAGATGTTAAGTTCGCACCAAGACCAGGAGCGGATATAAAGGCATCGTTGTCACCATCGGTGGCATCGTCATCACCGGTTGCATAAAAAGCCTGGCCATGAACGATACCTGCATCAGCACCAGCGGCAGCAAGGAACGCTGTGGTGTCTTGATCGTTTATATCGCCACCGTTGAAGATACCGGTTCCCCAGACAGAAACGGAACCAAATTTCAGATCAGCATCAACACCGACATAGAAGTTGTCAGTATCCGCGAGTTGAGTAGCATCGCCGATATCGTCATGGTCGGTAATCGAGTGATAAACAGCGTAGGGAGTAACGGTCATGCCGTCATTGATCTTGATGGCTGCCAATACGGCAAAGAGGTCCTGGTTGAAAGTCGGAACGGTGGATGTATCAAATTTTTGAACATCCTCGTCGCTTATTCTCGCCCAGATAATCGGCAGACTGATGTTGCCGAATTTGGGGGTAAGTACGGCGCCCGCGAAGTCGTCATCTAAAATAAAGCCACGGGCAATAACTCCACCCTGGATACCAACCTTGGCGTTAACCGGGCCCATATTGAAATCGGCGTAGGTGTTTTTGATTCTCCAGTTGCCCTTGCCATCAGCGCCGAGATCGCCACCATTCAGATCACCCCAGCCAGTGTTGAACTCAAACTTGTTGATGAATTTGAAATCATCATTGAACTTGGCGGTGTAGAACAGGCGGGTACGGGTGTCTACATAGTTCCTGCTTGCGGAGTCTTTACCGTCGAAATTATCTTCAAAGGTAAAACGAGTACGCCAGTAACCACCAAACTGATTTTCAACAGCCGCGGAAGCGGCAGTTGCAGCAATCCCACCGGCCAGCATAAGACCTACAGCAGAAGCGATAATCTTCTTCATTTTTATTCTCTCCTGAATACGTTTTTACCCCTTCTTTCGAGGGGATCACTTTCCCTTCACCTGTTTTACAGACTGACCACCAGCTGTAATTTCCATCGACTCAAGAAAAAAACCGGTAAAGACATTGCACTATCGCTTTACGTTATACTTGGCAAATATCTTTGTCAAGTTTTTTTTACCCGTGAGTATAATATTTTATACTCGCTCATTCTATTTTATCATTTTGATTTTTCTGCAGAAAACTCCATGTCATAAACCGTCAGTTCCGATTCGTCGGAACCCGGCAGCAACGAGGAAAAAGACCCGCTGTTCGGGATCTGGCCAACGAACAATCTGCCCGTTGTTTTTTTGCTGTCCGCAGGCGTAACGGCCTGGCCGGCTTTTCCTTCAGCCTTAGCCGGCATGGCAAAACCATGATCGGCAATATAGCCGCGGAATTTTCCGGTTCGCCATAATTCGTTCATTTCCTTGCCGTTCCAGGCCAGTCCGACCACCACCCCTTCCGTATAGGTCCGCAGCCTGCTGAAAAGACTCACAACCGAGGTGTCGAAAAAGCCCAGGGAGGGCAGGGTATTCTCGTTGACAATAATTTCCTCATGGCCATCTTTGTCGACATCGGCAACAAGAAGTCTGCCCGGCACAAATATCAGCTCGCGATTGGAATCCTCATTCACCGTGAGGTTCTTTCGGTCACGCTCGTTTACGGCCTCGCCCTGGCTGGGGCCCAGATAGACCTTGCTGCCGCCGAAGCTCCGCTGGCTCACCCAGAGAAGCTCATTGGCCTGGTTGTACACCTTCATGCGCTCTTTTTGATCTACGGCAACCGTTTCCGGCACACCGTCGCCATCGAGATCCGCATAGACAAAATCGAACAGGTTGACTCGTTTGGGCAGGGCCAGCCTCTCCCCTTGAGTCGGTTTATATGTGGCATCGGTCTTCAGGAGATAGACCCCTTCCCGCACGAATTCAATCTTCTCCATCCCCCGTTTCTGTCCGGCCAGCTGCCAACCCTTGCCCGGCACCAGCAGCGGCCGCAGATACCAGGCAATGTTCTCGGCGGCAATCCGGAAACCATTACCCTTGTCCCACTTTACGATCATCGATGAAACATCCAAACCGGACGTCGCACTGATATATATTTCCAGCTTGCCGTCTTTATCAAGGTCCGCCATATTGATGGCGTGACTTTGCATGGTTTTTGGCAAGGCAGTCTCCGCCACCTTATCGATCGTCTTGCCATTCAGCTGATAGAGTTCAAGCCTGCTTCCCGATAAAACAAAGATCTCGGTGATGCCGTCGCCATCCGCGTCGCCGACGGTCATTCTGGTCATGTCGGCGGGAATGGTGGTATTCCGTTTGCTCCCCAGCGCTTTGGCCTGCACAGCACTGTCCGGCGTCCCGACTATCGTGCCTGAATAGAGACCCTTCTTAAAAGCCGCCTCGGGATGGGCCGTGACAAAACTTGAGACTCGACCGGCCTCAGCCATTTCTTTCCGGCCTGCCGGCGCGGGGACCTTTTTGCCCATTGCGGCCTGGGCGATTTCTCCGGCGAGCTGCTCGACATCGGCAATCAGGGTATCGGGTCTATTGGTAATAATGGAGAACCTGAGAATCTCCCTTTCCGGCGCAAACGGGTACAGAACCACCTGAATATTCAAGCCGCTTTTCAGACCATACAGCGCCCCCCCGACCAGGTAGTCGGCAATGGGCGATTTTACCGCACCCTCTGTTTTTTTCTTCCCGTCCTGCTTCTCCTCCCTGAGGGTGTTCAATTCCTTATCGCTTATGATTCGGTCAAGTACCTCAAACCTGTCCTTTGCCGCCAGCCGGCTGACCAGCATGCTCTGGATGCCATCGCGCAGATACGCGTAGTTTCCGGCGGAACTCACATCAAATGTCGAAAAAACCAACCGATAGTTCTCTTTACTCTCTTGACCGCATACCACAACACTGTTGCCCAGCAGGAAGCAAAGAAGAACGACAACAACCGTATTTCGCATAAATTCTCCTAATAATAAAGAGCTTGCAACCACCAGCGATACAGGTTCAAGCCGATAAAACCACCCATGAAATGCTATCTATATCGCAATTCGTAAAGACAAGCAAGCCGTGTATCCGAACGGCAGTTTTTCAAAGTCGAAACCATCTCCTGAATACTCCCTTTATATGTCGTAATTTCAAGAACAAAGAGTGGCTGCTGCGATTGCTCGGACAATCCCTCCGGACAATCCCTCCACCAAGAGAACTCTCTCTCACACTTTCCTCTTGACTTTTTCCCCGCAAGGAGAGAATATACGAAAGTACAATTTTTTGAACTCTTGGCCGCTTTGCAAGTCAGGCCAGCAGAGGGCAATACTCACAGGACTCACAGAATCTTGCTCAGCCAGCAAACAATGAAAAAAATTGTTTTTTGCATTTTAACCGTAATAGCAGTACTCAGCCTGGGGATTTCCGGTCATGCCGAGGATGCAACCACCCATATCTACAAAGTCACGTCCTACAACCTCGGGGCTATAACTGACCCGGAAAACATCGAAAATTCTCGTTTTGCGGCAAACTCCTCACCGCTTCTCATTACCGGCACCGTCGCCGACATATTCAACAGCGAGCACAAGGAGTCCGTTTCCCTGGGTGAGACCACCTCGACGACATCCGGCATCAACGGCATCGCCCTTTCCGCCTCATTCGATGCCACCCAAAAGGTCTCGCTGCAGGGGGCATTCGGCCTCGCCCGCAATCTCTGGGCTCCCGATTCCATCAATTATGAAAGTGAATCGAGTTGGGAGGCCAATCTGGGAATCATCTATAAACTCCTCGACAACCTTTCCTACGAATTACACTTCGGGTATATGGAGACCGGCGACATTTTTACCGATCGGAGCAGCTATACCGATGTGGAAAGCATTATCATGATCAACAGCAAATTGACCATGGGGTTCTAAGTCCAGATAGCCTGCAAATCGACACTTGCAAATTGACGTTTATTCGCAACCCGGAGAACTCTGTTCTTCGGGTTTTTTATTTTCGGGTACCGCCATCCCCTTGTGTAAGACCTGCTTTTTTTTCCATCCCCCATACCTTTGCCGGCATCGGCTTGACAAGTTAATGCCGTCCTGTATTAAATAAAGTGTGTTCACCCATTTTTCATCGTGCCGACTTTTTCTCTCTTTCCCTCAATTGTTCCAGCTATGGCCATGAATAAAGAATCGCCGATTTATAATATTCTCATGTACTCCCACGATACCTATGGACTGGGACATATCCGTCGAACGATGGCCATAGCCAACCATTTGCGGGACGCCAACACCAATGTCCTCATCCTGACCGGCTCACCGATTGCCGGACGTTTCCATTTCCCCGAGCAGGTCGATTTTGTCAGGATTCCCGGCATGATAAAAAAGACCAACGATGATTACCAGTCATTGTCGATTCGGATCGATCAGGAAAAAGCCCTGTCCATCAGAACCAATATAATCCTCGCCACGGCCCGGACCTTCCAGCCGCATCTGTTCATTGTCGACAAGGAGCCGCTCGGTCTGAAAAAAGAGGTGCTGCCGACCCTGGAATGGCTGAAGGAATCGAGCCCATCGTCGCTTGCCATCCTCGGTCTGCGCGATATTCTCGACGACACCGAAGTCATCCGGAAGGATTGGCGGCAAAAAAATATCTACTCTTATCTTGATCGGCTCTATGACGAAATCTGGGTCTATGGCAACCAAAACATCTACGATCCGATCGAGATGTATGAAATACCCGAACAGATCCATTCGAGAATTCAGTTCACCGGATACATTCCGAGAAAAAAATTCAGCTCGCAAACCAGGCTGAACGTCAGAAAACGCTATCGGATCATGGAAGACGATAAATTTGTCCTCGTCACCACCGGCGGCGGCGGAGACGGCTATGAAGTCATCGATCATTATCTGGCCATGCACGACTACTATCCGACCACGCTGCCCTTCAAAACCATCATCATTACCGGACCGTTCATGCCGAAAGCAAAGGCTGCGGAACTGGAGGGCAGGGCCCGGATGTATGGCATCAAGACCATCCCGTTCGATCCCAGGCTGGAAGAACTGATTGCGGCAGCCGACCTGGTAGTCTCCATGGGGGGGTACAACACCATCTGTGAAATCCTCACCCAGCAGACCCCGGCCCTGATCATCCCCAGGGAAACGCCCAGGAAAGAGCAATTGATCCGGGCAACTCGGCTGAAGAACGAGGGCCTTCTCGATTTTATCCCCTTCAATGAGGTGACACCGCAACTGCTGCGGGAAAAGATAATCGCCCTGTTCACCAACCGGCTGCAATATTCCGATAAGATCAAAACCTTTCGTCTCTCCGGGCTTGACACCATGCTCGCAAGACTGACCCATTTCAAGGCGACCCATGGCAATCCTCGGCAAAAACACGCTGTTGCACCAAGGTAACACGACGACCGCAACCGATCATTCGCGGACGAACTCCGCCGAGACAGCGCCCTCTTCTTTGGCGGTTCTCGGTTACATCCTCAAAGGCTACCCGCGGATATCCGAAACCTTCATCTCCAACGAAATCCTCCTCCTGGAAAGATTGGGCTTTACCATGCGCCTGTTCTCCATGCGCCGGCCGCGGGAATCGTTCTCCCACCCCTCGGTGGCGGAGATAAAAGCCCGGGTGGATTATCTGCCCACCGAACTGCTGGCCGATTTCCCCCGGCTGCTGCTCCCCGCCATCTTCCTTGCCGCCAAACGGCCGAAAGAGTTCCTTGCCGCCCTGCAAACGGCCGGCGAAGGAATCGTAAGAGGCCAGGAGCTAGCCACCCTCAAACATCTGCTGCAGGCCTGCTACCTCACCAACAGCCATCTCCTGCGGGATGAAAACAAAAACATCGTCCAGCTCCACGGCCATTTTGCCCACTCGCCGACCTCGGTCACCATGTTCGCCGCATGCCTTGCTGCCATTCCCTTCAGCTTCACCGCCCACGCCAAGGATATCTACACCTCCGACAAAGAAAAGCTGCGGAGAAAAATAGCGCGGGCAAGGTTTGTCGTAACCTGCACCAACCACAATAAAAATTATCTGCAGGCCGTTGCCCGCGACTGCCCCACCCCGATCTACTGCATCTACCATGGCATAGATCTCGACCTCTTCCGGAATGGTCTTGCGCCAGGGCCGCCTCGCGATGATTACCGGATACTGACTGTTGCCAGAATCACCGAAAAGAAAGGGCTTCCGACAATCTACCGGGCGCTTGCCCTGCTCCGCGACCGGGGCATTCGCTTCCGCCATACCCTGATCGGCGACGGCGACGACCGGGAGAAGGTTGCGGAGCTGATCGGCTCTCTTGGCCTCGACCGCCATTGCCGCTGCATGGGGACCCAGACCCATGCGGAGGTTTTGCAGCAGTTCAAACAGAGCGATCTCTTTGTCCTCGGCTGTGAGATCGCCAAAAACGGCGACCGGGACGGCATCCCCAACGTCCTCGTCGAGAGCCTGGCCATGGGCGTTCCGGCTTTATCCACCCACGTATCGGCGATTCCGGAGATTCTCATTGACGGGGAAACCGGGCTGACCGTTCCGCCCTCGGAACCGGAGGCGATGGCTGCGGCCATGCAGCGGCTGCTTGCCGACGATGGACTGCGGCAACGGTTGCGGGAGGGCGGAAAAAAAATGGTCAGGGCACATTTTGACAGCAGCCATTCGACCAGGGAGCTGGCCGGAATTTTTCGCAACCACAATCCTCTTTTCAGGTAATCCTAGGAGCCCCCGTGACCTCTGCCATGACCGACAATCTTGTAAAAACAACCAATTCGTCCACTATCTTCGGATTGATCCGGCACGGCCAGACCGAATGGAATACGGCAAAGAAGATCCAGGGATCGGGCGACTCGCCGCTGACTGAAGAAGGGCGGCAACAGACGGCAAGGTGGCTGCCAACCCTGCAGAAATACCGCTGGGACCGGATCGTAGCCAGCGACCAGGGCCGAGTGCGGGAGACCGTGGCCATTCTTAACCGCCACCTCAACCTGCCGGCCACCTTCGACCTGAGACTGAGGGAGCAGAACTGGGGCGAATGGGAGGGACTGACCATTCCGTACATAGAGGAAAACCATCGGACCGAACTCGCCCGGCGCGTGGCCTCGGGCTGGGATTTTGCCGCCCCCGGTGGTGAAACCAGGCAGGCCGTAAAAGTCCGGGTGCTCGCCGCCCTCCTTGAGGCCGCAGGGATTTGGCCCGGCCGGCACATCCTGGTGGTCTGTCATCAAGGGGTGATCAAAACCGCCCTCTACCATCTTACCGGCCGTGAATTTCTGCCGGGCGAAGACCCCTTGCTCCATCATAACCGCCTGCATATCATCAGCTGTGCCGGCGGCAACTTCGCCCCGGTCCGACTCAATATTCCCCAACTCGCCGAACCATGAAAATCTCCTTCTACTGCCAGCATGTCCTCGGAATCGGTCATTTCCATCGCAGCCTGGAGATCTGCAAGGCTCTCGCCGTCGATCACCCGACCACGCTCATCCTTGGCGGCCCACCGGTTTCCTTTGACCATGACCGCATAAAAACGCTCCTCCTCCCGGGGCTGGAAATGGACCCGGAGTTCGAAGCGCTCGTCCCCTGCGATGGGGCAATGGTCCTGGCTGAGGTGAAGGAAAAAAGGCGGGAACTGCTCTTTGCCCACCTGCGGGAGGAGCAGCCGGATATTTTCATCACCGAGCTCTATCCCTTCGGCCGCAAGGCCTTCCGGTTCGAACTGGAGCCGCTGCTGACCGCCATCCGGGATGGATCGCTGCCGAAGTGTCTGTGCTGCAGCAGTGTCCGCGATATCCTGGTGGAAAAGAGCACCGGCCGGGAAAAATTTGAACAAAGGGCGGTGCGGACGCTCAACGATCACTTCGACGGGGTCCTGGTCCACGCCGATCCCGGGATCATCACCCTCGGGGCGACCTTCGATCGCCTCGGCGAGATCTGCATCCCCATCCATTATACCGGTTTCGTCGCCAGGCCCGAGACCGGGGCAAACGGGAACCGGATCAGGGAGAGTCTCAAGCTGGCGGAATCCGACCGCCTGGTCGTTGCCAGCATCGGCGGCGGCAATGTCGGCAGCGACCTGCTCCTTGCCGTGCTGAAAGCCTTCGCCATCCTGCGGCACGACCTGCCGGCCCATCTTCAGCTGTTCTGCGGCCCGTACTGCGATGAGCAAAACTATCAACTGCTGCGGAATTTCGCCGATGCTTCAATCGGTGTCGATCGCTTCACCGGCCATTTCCCCGCATGGCTTGCAACCGCCGACCTCTCCATCTCGATGGCCGGCTACAATACCTGTATGAATCTGCTCCAGGCCGGGATACCCGCCCTGGTTTATCCCTACAAGCAAAACCGCGAGCAACGGTTGCGGGCGGAAAGAATCTCCACCAGGGCGCCTCTTTCGGTCCTGGACGATGACGACCTTGCCCCCACGGTTCTCGCGGGTCATATGCGCCGGCAGCTGGCCCGGCCGCGCGAAAAACCGGCCATCAACCTGAACGGCGCGACCGAGACGGTCCGGCAGCTGGAAATCTGGTACGATGAGAGAAAAAAGGAAAAAGGGAAGTAACTATTCAGTTAATTTCAACAGAATGCACTTTGTCCGGTTGTTTTTTGCCTCCCCTCCCTTGACGGGAGGGGATCGA
>CAYTVF010000028.1:26139-29154 GCA_964441345.1 uncultured Desulfopila sp.
CCCCCCCCTAACCCCCCCCCGCAAGGGGAGGGGGAACTTTGTCTATAGTGCTGAATAGATACAATGGGAAAAAGGAAACGCATGACCAAACCGATTTCACCCCTCTATGCCAAAAGCCATGAGGGGGCAGACAAAAAAATCGCCCAACAGATCGAGCGGGGTTGCGAACGGGCAGCCCGCCGCCCCCTGGTTTTCTTCCGGGCCGACGACATCGGCATTCCTTCCCGCGGTTTTGCCGAACTGATCGAGAGTTTCCGCAGGCATGGCCTGCCCCTGGGCCTGGCCGCCGTCCCCGCCTGGCTGACGGAACAGCGGTTGGCCGAGCTGCGGCGGGTGACCGGCACCGGAAGCAGTGAGTGGTGCTGGCATCAGCATGGCCACGTCCACCGCAACTTCGAGGCGACCGGCAAAAAGCAGGAATTCGGCCCGGCCCGCGAAGCGGCGCAGATTCAAGCGAGCCTGCAACAGGGCCGGGCGCGACTCACCCGGCTGCTCGGCCACGACTTTCTCCCCGTCTTCACCCCGCCCTGGAACCGGTGCAGCGCCGCTGCCTTGCAGGCTCTTGTGGAACTGGGCTTCCAGGCGGTATCGAGAAACAGGGGGGCTTGCCCGGAATCACCCGCGGCGCTGCCGGATTTCCAGGTAAATGTTGATCTACACACCAGAAAAGAGCCGTCGCCCGAGCTTTCTTTTACCAATTTACTAAGCGAAATCGAGGAAGGGCTCGCCTCCGGCCGCTGCGGGATAATGATCCACCACCAGCGGATGAACGGACGAGCCCTCCAGCTGCTCGACCTCCTGCTCGAAAAATTGGGAAACAACCGAACCATCATCCCGGTCCACTTCGGGGACCTGCTCAAGGAGAAATCATGACGGATCGCTATCAAGCACTCGACAACCATTTCAAAAGACTCGCCAGAATCGACCATGCGCTGACCTTTCTCCATTGGGACCATATGGTGATGATGCCGCCCGGCGGCAATGAATCGCGGTCGGAGGCGATTGCCGAGCTGACCGCGATGCGCCACGAAATGCTTATCTCGCCGCAACTGGGCGATCTTCTTAACGAAGCGGCGGAGGGCGTGCAGGATCCCTGGCAACTGCGAAGTCTTCAGGAAATGGAACGGATGTACCAGCGGGCCGTCTGCCTGCCCGCCGATCTGGTGAAGGCCAAGTCTCTCGCCGGATCGATCTGCGAACATGGCTGGCGCAGCCAGCGCAAAGACAATGACTGGCCTGGCTTTCTCGCCAACTTTCAGGAGGTCGTGCGGCTCGCCAGAGTCGAGGCCCGGGCGCGATGCGATTTTCGTCCCGGTCGTTTTGCCACGCCCTATGACGCCCTGCTCGATCTCTACTGCACCGGCGACAGCAGCAGCTTTGTTGCATCGATCTTTGCCCGGCTGAAACGGGAATTGCCGGATCTCGTGCAAACCGTTGTCGCCAAACAGCAGGCCGAGCCCGCAATCGATCTGCACGGCCATTATCCCATCGAACGCCAGCGGCAACTCAACCGCGAGCTGATGAGCGCCCTCGGCTTTGACTTCGACCGCGGGCGGCAGGACGAGAGCGCCCATCCGTTCAGCACCGGTTGCCGCGGCGACCAGCGGATCACCACCCGCTACCGCGACAGCGAATTCCTTGAGGCCCTGCTGGCCACCGCCCATGAGACCGGCCACGCCGGCTATGAAGACGGCCTGCCCGCCGAATGGGACGGGTTGCCGGTGGGCCTTGCCCGCAACATGTGCCTGCATGAGAGCCAGAGCCTGCTCTTTGAAAAGCAGCTGTTCCTGTCGCGGCCTTTCCTCACTTTTTTCAGCAGCGCTATCCGCCGCTTGCTGCCGGCCGCGGCAGCACTCGACGGCGCGGCGCTGTGGACCGCCGCGACCAGGGTGCGCCCCAGTTATATCCGGGTGGAAGCCGATGAGGTTACCTACCCGCTGCACATCATCCTCCGCTACGAGATCGAAAGCGCTCTGATCAACGGCTCCCTTGAAGCCCAGGATATTCCCGCGGTCTGGGATGCCAAAATGACCGAGTATTTAGGTCTTTCCACCAAAGATAACTATACCGACGGCTGCCTGCAGGATATGC
Source organism: uncultured Desulfopila sp. (assembly GCA_964441345.1). GTDB lineage: Bacteria > Desulfobacterota > Desulfobulbia > Desulfobulbales > Desulfocapsaceae > Desulforhopalus_A. Next base: position 28,231 of record CAYTVF010000028.1, read on the forward strand.
ACTGGAGCGACGGCAGCTTCGGCTACTTCCCCTCCTACACCATCGGCGCCCTCAACAGCGCCCAGCTCTTTGCCGCCATCCGCCGCGGCCACCCGGACTGGCAGGAGCAGCTTGCCGCGGGCGAGGTCGGCTTTATCAGAAAATGGCTGGGCCAAAACATCTGGAGCAAGGCGTCGTCCGTGGACTCCCAGGGCATCGTCAGGGCCGCCAGCGGTGAAGGAACCAACCCGGAATTTTTTGTAAACCATATCCGCGACCGGTATCTGCGAGGATTGGTATGAGACGTCTTGTCGCATTGCCATACGCCAAGTCCTTCCAGATGGCTTACCAGTCGATCCGGGTCCGCTTCTTTCGCTCCCTGGTCACAACCATGAGCCTGGTCCTGGCCGTGGCCTTTCTCTCCTTCACCCGGACCGGCAACAATATCGCCGGGGCATTGCTGGCAAGCGGCGACCCGGCGGTCATCGAGACCCTCGCCAAATCGGGGTATGACATCCCAACCGGCGCCACCACCATAGCCGGCTCCAGCAAGCAACGCTGGATCGTCTTTCTTTCCCTGCTCGTCTGCGTCGTGGGGATCATCAATGCCCAGCTCATGTCGGTGACCGAAAGGTTCCGGGAGATCGGCACCCTGAAATGTCTGGGGGCGCTCGATCGATTCATCGTCAGATTATTTGTCATCGAAGCGGCGCTGCAGGGCGTGGCCGGCTCCTGCGTAGGCGGACTGCTCGGCGCAGGAGCGGCAGTTCTTACCGCACTCGGCAAGTTCGGCCTGCCATCCCTTGGCTTTCTGCCGTGGCCCGATATCGGCGCGACCCTGTTCTATGCCATAGCCACCGGCACCCTCCTCAGCCTGCTCGGGGTGCTCTATCCGGCCATAGTCGCCGCCCGAATGCAGCCGGTCGAGGCAATGCGGGTCGAGCA
>CAYTVF010000029.1:0-28848 GCA_964441345.1 uncultured Desulfopila sp.
TGAATTATTAGTTAAATGAAATTGATATGGCGAAAGCGACCGTTTTATGGTCAGTTCTTAATTGATCGTCTTTCGTTGTCATCAAAGCGCAAGATCTCCAGTCTCCCTGAAGAAAGTAATTCATTATTATCATCTTACAGGAGGTTCAATGGACGCCGCACAAGAAACCAGTTTCCCCGCTCGTCAACGTTTTTCGCTTATTGCTGAGATGGACCCGCCCAAGGGGGTGAATCTGCAAGGATTTCTCGGTACCGCTCTGCAGGTGCGGGGCCGAGTCGACGCTGTCCGGGTAACCGACTGCGAGCATGCGATAATGCGCATGTCGCCGGTTGCCCCCTGTCTCGCCCTCAAGGACAAAGGCTTCGAGCCGGAAATGATCATAACCGGCCGGGATCGGAACCGGATCTCATTTCAGGCCGATCTCCTGTCCGCCGCCGCTCTCGGGATTAAAAAAATTATCATCAAGGAGGGACACGATCCGGCCGAAGGGGATCAACCGGTGGCCAGGACCAGCGGCGATCTCGATCTGGAATCCATGCTGCAATGTGCTGTCGCTCTCAACAGCGGCAGAGATCTGGCGGGGGAATCCCTCGACGGGGCAACCGATTTCCACATCGGAGTGGGCATTGAGCTCTCCGATGACATCAACTTTAACCGGGAACGGGCTGAGTACTTCAGAAAGCTCGCGGCGTACGGCGTGCAATCGGTCACCCTGGGACCGACCTATGATGTCAATATTATCGAGCAGTTCCTCCCCTTTGCCGAGGAGACCGGGATAAAGCTTTTCACCTCGGTAATGTTTTTGAAATCGGTGACAATGGTACGCTACCTCAATAACCTGCCGGGGGTTCCGTCGATTCCCCATGAATTCCTGAAAAAAATGATGCAGGCTCCGGTCAAGAAGGACGCAGGGATGCAGGTAGCGGCGGATCTCCTCAGGGAACTGGCCCCGCTGGGAGAAGGAATTGTGTTACTTGCCATTGGTCTGAAGGATAAGCTGCCAGAGTTTTTGGACATTATTGGTCGATAGCGTTGTTATGACCGACGTCGTGCTTTCGACAGCAGGCAGGAATCCCGAGTCATTGTATGCAGCTCTGGGCCCCTACCATTATCTGCACACCATTCTCGAAGAGACGCCGAACGGGGTGATCGTGGTCGGGCTCGACCACCGGGTTATCCATGCCAACCCGGCTGCCAGCCGGTTTGTCCGGGTACCTTACGGAACGCTCACCGGGCATCTGCTCAGCGAGATTCTCGGCAAGAGGAACAGTGTCCTGTTCCAGCTCATCGCCACCCATTTTTATTCGGAAAATCACCGGAACGGCTGGAAGATCAAGCGGGAGATCGAATTATCCCACAATGACGACCGCTGTATCATTTCCGGAATGGTCGTCTATCCGCCCTCCAGCCCCGAATATTACCTGATGTATCTCATCGATATCACCCAGCAAAAAATACTGGAGGGGGAGCTGAGACGGCGCAACGCCTTCTTCCATAATCTCATCGACAGTTCGGTGGACGGCATCATCGCTTCGGATATGAAGGGCCGGATCATGCTGTTCAACAGCGGCGCCCAGTCGCTGCTCGGGTACGATGAGGAAGACACCAAGATTCTCCATGTCACGCAGCTGTATAACGAAGGTGTGGCCTATGAACTGATCAAGCGGATGCGCAGCAATGATTTCGGCGGCAAAGGCAAACTCCTGCGTCATAAACTGATCGTCAAACATAAAAACGGTCATGATATTCCGGTGAGTTTCTCCGGCGGGATCATCTATGACAGGGACATCGAGATCGCCACCTTCGGCCTGTTTACCGATCTGCGGGCAATGCAGCAGATCGAGGAGGATCTCGAACAGACCCACCAGATGCTGATGCAGTCGGAAAAAATGGCAGGCCTTGGCCGCCTGGCGGCGGGGGTGGCGCACGAGATCAACAACCCGATGTCGGGGATCATGCTGTATGCCAACCTGGTGCAGGAAGACCTGGGCGAAGATCATCCCCTGCGTGAAGATCTGCAGACCATCATCCATGAGGCGGAACGATGCAAGGTGATTGTCGCCGACCTCCTCGAATTCTCGCACCAGAATACCTATGAAATGGAACCGGTCGATCTGAACGAAGTCATCCAGAAAACCCTGACCATTCTCCAGCACCAGCCCCTTTTTCAAAACATCACCATCATCCGCCAGCTGGACCCTGACCTGCCGCCCATCTACGGCAATTCGATACGGCTGAATCAGGTGGTGATGAATATCGTCGTCAACGCCGCCCAGGCCATGGAAGGCAACGGCCGGCTCCGTATTACCAGCCGGACCAGGGCCAATAAAGACATCAACGAAATAGCCATCGAGGATACCGGACCGGGCATTGCAGATGAATTGCTCGGCAAGATCTTCGACCCTTTCTTCACCACCAAGGCGACGGGTGAAGGGACCGGGCTCGGGTTATCGGTTTCCTATGCGATAGTCAAGGAGCATAAAGGATCGATCAGAGTGACGTCCACCTCGCCGTCAGGAACAACATTTACCCTGAGATTTCCCGTTGTTATGGAAAATTTGACTGGAGAGAACCATGGATAATACCTGTGTTTCACCCGATGAGCGGAACGAGAAATTCCTCAGTAAACTGAAGGCCAGGAATATCGATGTGCATGCCTGCTACCAGTGCGGGCGCTGTTCTTCAGGCTGTCCCGTCGGCGATTTTTTCGACCTGAACGTGATGGAGGTCGTCCGGCTTGCCGCCTACGGTCAGGAAGAGAAGCTGCTGCGCAGTCACACCATCTGGCTGTGTGCGGCCTGTGAAACCTGCGCCACCAGGTGCCCGAACGAAATTGAAATTGCCGGTCTTATGGATGTCCTGCGGGAACTTGCCCTGCGGCGGGGAATCGCCCCGGCTGAGCCGCGCATCCCGCTCTTCCACCAATCGTTCCTGGGGTCGATCCGAAACTGGGGGCGGGCCTGGGAGATCGGCATGATCGGCAACTACAAGGTGCGGTCGGGGGATCTGACCGGCGATATGCGGCTTGGTCTGCAGATGTTCCTGAAAGGCAAGCTCAAACTAATGCCCCATTCGATCAAGGGAAAGGCGGAAATAAGAGAAATCTTTTCCGGCAAGGGAAAGGAGTATGACCGATGAAACTATCCTATTACCCCGGCTGTTCCCTCGAAGGAACGGCACTCGACTATGACCAATCGGTTCGGGCAATCTGCCGCACGCTGGGTATCGAGCTGGTTGATATTCCCGACTGGAACTGTTGCGGCGCGTCGTCGGCCCATATGACCGATCATGAGACCGGGATGCGGCTGCCCATTCGCAACCTGCTGCTGGCGGCGGAGGCCGGGTACGATATCCTCGTCCCCTGCGCCGCCTGTTTTCAGCGGCTGAAGGCGGCGGACAAGACGTTGCGGGCCGATCCCGGCTTTTGGGATGTCGGCCGATATGTCTCCGGCATGCAGATCCTTCATATCAGTTCCTTTCTGGCCCGGCCGGAGATGCTTGCGGCTATCGGAACAAAAGTCGCAAGAAATCTCGACGGCCTGCCCATAGCCTGCTACTACGGCTGCCTCTCTTTACGTAATCCGCGGGTAACCGACGCCGCGAACTGGGAGATGCCGACAACCCTTGAAGGAATCGTTGCAGCGCTTGGGGCAAAACCGGTTGCCTGGTCGCATCGGACCGAGTGCTGCTCCGGCAGTCTCACCATGGCCCGGCCCGATATTGCCGAAAAACTGGTTGGCGATATTGTCGGCGCGGCCAAGCGGGCGGGGGCCGCGGCCATGGTAACCGATTGCCCGATGTGCCAGGCCAACGTCGAGAGCCGGCAGGCGACAGTCGCCGGCGCGGGTGATATGCCGGTCTTTTTTGCCACCGAACTGATCGAAGCGGCAATGAACGGCACCTATCCGGCAAAACAGCAGCGGGCGCATCTCGTTTCGCCGGGTGTTCTCGCCGGAATCTTCAACGGCGCGACCATGAAAAAGGAGGGTTCGGCATGACAGGAAACATCGACACCTTTTCCGGATCCGCCCAGCATCCAACGGCCGCCGTCCTGGTTATCGGGGGAGGCATCAGCGGCATGCAGTCGGCGCTCGATCTCGCCAACGCCGGAATCAAGGTCTATCTGGTGGAAAGCTCCCCGGCCATCGGCGGCAAGATGGCCCAGCTGGACAAGACATTCCCGACCAACGACTGCGCGATGTGCATCGTGTCGCCGAAGCTGGTCGAGGTCGGCCGGCACCGGAATATAAAACTCTTCACCCACAGCGAGATCAAAAGCCTTGCGGGCGATGCCGGCAGTTTCAAGGCAACCGTAATAAGCCACGCCCGCTACGTCGATACCAAAGCCTGTAATGGCTGCGGCCTCTGCGAGATCGTCTGCCCGGTGACCCAGATTTCCCATTTCCCGGTGATGCCGGCGGAAGGCGAGAAGAAAACCCGCGCCCGGGCCAAAGAGAAAAGCATTATCAAAGGACCGGGCCTGCCGCAGCCAAAGCGCGCGCACAAATGGAGCTTTACGGTCGATACCACCACCTGCGGGATGTGCGGCGGCTGTTTCAAAGCCTGCCTGCACGGGGCGGTCAGCTGGGAAAAGAAACAGGTAGCCTTGATCGATCAGGACAAGTGCACCGGTTGCGGCGCCTGCTTTACCGCCTGTCCGGAAAAATTCAATGCGATTACCATCGATCAGGCCACGGATCTCGACAAGAGCCTCGGCGCGGCCGTCTATGCCAGGTCCCAGCTGCTGAAAAAAGATTACCCCGGCCCGGAACGAAGGGATTGCATCCGCTGCGGTCTCTGCGCCATCACCTGCGATAAGGTGATGAATATCGGGGCCCTGAAAATGGTCGAGGAGGGCATTGAGGCCGGCGTCGATATCTGCCAGGTCTGCGGCGCCTGCGTGTCGATCTGTCCGGTCAATTTTCTTTCAATCGACCAGGTCACCAACCGGACCCCCAGGCCGCTGCTCAATCGTTTCAACGAGGGTCTGAACGGCCGCAAGCCGGTCAACATCCATTATCCTCAGGCCGTGCCGAGGGTTCCGGTCATCGACGAGGCGAGCTGCGTGCAGCTGAACACCGGAGCCTGCGGCATCTGCGCGTCGACCTGCGGGGTGGGGGCGATCCACTATGACCACCGCGAGGAAGAAACCGAGATTGCCATCGGCTCGGTGATCTTTTCGCCTGGCATCGAGGTGTTCGACGCGGGGCGGCGGGGCGAGTTCGGCTACGGGCTGTATAAAAACGTCGTCACCAGCATCGAGTTCGAACGGCTGCTTTCCGCCTCCGGGCCGACTTCCGGGACGGTGGCCCGGCCGGGCGACGCCAAGCACCCGAAAAAAATCGCCTGGATCCAGTGTGTCGGCTCCCGCGATCATTCCTGCAACCGCGATTACTGCTCGTCGGTCTGCTGCATGTATGCAACCAAAGAGGCTTTTATCGCCCGGGAACACGACAACAACATCGAGCCGACCATCTTCTATATCGATATGCGCTCGTTCGGCAAGAATTTCGATAACTATGTGACTAGAGCCAAAGACCACAAAGTCCGCTTCATCCGGGCCATGGTCAGCAGGGTTTTCGAGGACCCGGTAACCGGCGATCTCGAATTGCGTTATGTCGATGAGTCGGGGACGAGGCAGACCGAAATATTCGATATGGTCGTGCTGTCCGTCGGCATCCAGGTGCCGGAGGCAACCAAGCAGCTGGCCGGGACGCTCGACATCAATCTCGACCGCTACGGTTTCGTGGTCACCGATTGCTACCAGCCCCTCGCCACCTCCCGGCCGGGAGTCTTTGTCAGCGGCGCGGTCAATGGCCCAAAGGATATTCCGGAAACGGTCTGCGAGGCCTCGGCCGCAGCTGAAGCGGCTTCAGCCAGCCTGGCCGAGGCCCGTGGCAGCCTGATCACCGCCGAGGTCCTGCCGCCGGAGCGGGTAGTCGGACCGGATGAAGAGTTGCGCGTCGGCGTCTTTATCTGCCACTGCGGCACCAACATCGCCTCGGTGGTCGATGTCGCGGCGGTGACCGAATACGCCAAAACTCTGCCCGGAGTCGCCTATGCCGAGCACCCGCTCTATACCTGTTCCCAGGATTCCCAGGAGCGGATGCGCGAGATTATCAAAGAGCACCGGTTGAACCGGGTAGTCATTTCGGCCTGCTCGCCGACCACCCATGAACCGCTCTTTATGTCGACCCTGCAGCAGGCCGGGTTGAATAAATATTTCTTCGATATGGCCAATATCCGCGACCAGTGCAGCTGGGTCCATCCCGACGATCCGGTGCTGGCCACGGAAAAATCGAAACGTCTCACCCGCATGGCGGTGGCCAACGCCACCGCAGGCGAAGCGCTGCAGGAAATGGAGTTCACCGTCGATGCACGGTTGCTCGTGGTCGGCGGCGGCCTGGCCGGCATGACCGCGGCCGTTGAGGCGGCCAGGCAGGGCTTCGGCGTCTATCTGGTCGAACGAGAGCCGCAACTGGGCGGCCAGCTCCTGAAGCTGCAACGCAGCAGCGACGGCCGGAGATTTGCCGACTTCATGGGCGATCTGAAGGAAAAGGTATTGAACAACGAGCGGATCAAGGTCTTTACCAGCAGCGAGGTGGTGGAACAGTCGGGCTTTGTCGGCTCCTTTGAAACGGAGATCGTCATGCCCACCGGAGGCACCAGAACGCTGAAGCATGGTGCAATCCTGGTGGCCACCGGGGCCGAGGAATATCGGCCGGAAATCCATGGCCTGGGCTGGCTTGGTACGGTAATGACCCAGACCGATCTGGAAGCGGAACTGGAAAACGGGACAAAGGCCGACTGGCATCATCTTCGCGTCGCCATGCTGCAGTGTGCCGGGTCCCGCGATGCCGAGCACCTGCCGTATTGCTCCAGGATCTGCTGCAACCAGGCAGTCAAGAACGCGAGACGGCTGAAAACCATGTATCCGGAGGCTCGGATCGATGTTCTCTATCGCGATATGCGCTGTTACGGACTGAGCGAGATCGACTACGCCCTGGCCCGGCGGGCCGGGATCAATTTCATCCGCTTCGATCCCGAGGTAAATCCCGTAACGATCACCGCCCTGGAGTCGGGGATCGACATCACCCTTACCGACCCCTCGATCCGGCTGCCGATAAAGCTCCATCCGGATCTGCTCGTCCTCTCCACCGGCATGAAGCCGCGGGATGCCGAGGAACTGGCCTCGATGCTCCGGGTGCCGCGCAACGATGCCGGTTTCTTCATCGAGGCCCATGCCAAGCTGCGGCCGGTCGATCTGCCGAGCGAGGGGCTGTACATGGCCGGCACCGCCCACGGGCCGAAGAGCAGCAGTGAAACCATCACCCAGGCCCAGGCCGCGGTGGCGCGGGCGGCAACGCTCCTGTCCCGGAAAAGCATGAAGATGTCGGGGGTCGTGTCGGTGGTCGATCCGACTCATTGCGCGGTCTGTCTGACCTGCGTGCGGGCCTGCCCGTACGGGGTGCCGTTTATCAACGACCAGCATACGGCGGAGATCAACCCGGCGCTCTGTCAGGGCTGCGGGATTTGTGTGGCCGAGTGTCCTGCCAAGACTATTCATCTTGGCAGGTATGATGACAAAAACATCAGAGCAAAGATTGAATCGTACAGTGCGTCCTGAGCGGGAATGAACAGTAATAATCAGGAGGAGGAGAATGATGAGTGAATTTTCACCCAGTGTCATAGTCTTTGCCTGTCGCCATTGAGCGTATTCCGCAGCGGACCTGGCAGGTTCGGAAAGAAGGAGATATCCCCCGGCAATAAGCATCGTCATGCTGCCCTGTACCGGGCGGATAGATGAATCGCTGCTGCTGAAAGCCTTTGAGAACGGGGCGGACGGGGTAATGGTGGTCGGTTGTTTGGAAGGAGATTGCCACTACGTGTCGGGCAATATTCGCGCCAGGGCACGGGTCAAGAGAGTATATGCGATTCTGGAAAAGATCAAGATCGGAGCCGATCGCATCAGAATGTTCAACCTGAGTGCCGGGGAAGGCTCGAAATTTGCCGCGTATGCGAATGAGTTTGTCGCGAAAATTCGGGAACTCGGGCCAAGTCCCATCAATCTGGTGCGTGCCGGACAAGCTCACGCAGTATCACAGAAGGAGACAACATGATAACTGGTACACCAAAACCCATCGAAGAGATTTTGGAAATGGTTGAGCCATACGACAACATCATCCTGGCCGGTTGTCATGGTTGCGTTACCGTCTGCCGGGTCGGCGGGGAAAAGGAGGTGCAGGTGCTGGCCTCGACCCTGCGCCTCGCCCGGGAGGCGGCCGGCCGGAAGATAAACATCAAAGAGATCAGTCTTGAACGTCAGTGCGATCCTGAATATGTCGAGCAGCTGCGGCCCCATGTGGGCGACTATCAGGCGGTATTGTCCATTGCCTGCGGGGCGGGGATTCAGTTTCTCGCGGAAAAATTCACTACAACCCCGTCGTTGCCGGGCATCAACACCGGTTTTCTCGGGGTTACCGAGCGGCAGGGCGAATGGTCGGAGCGATGTCAGGGCTGCGGCGACTGCGTGTTGCACCTGACCGGCGGCATCTGTCCCGTCACCCGTTGCGCCAAATCCCTCTTCCATGGGCCCTGCGGCGGATCGGTCAACGGCATCTGCGAGGTAAGCAAGGATGTCAAGTGTGGCTGGCAGCTCATCATCGATCGGCTGAAGGCCCTGAACCAAATGGAGAATTACTGTAAACTCAAGCCGTGTAAGGGGTGGTCGACAGCAAGAGACGGCGGACCGCGCCGGATACTCAGGGAGGACATGATATAATGAAATCGGGAAGCAATCTGGAAAAGGTACTGGCGGCCGGGCACTTTTCAGTCACTGCGGAATGCGGCCCTCCCCGGGGTGCCGACCCGGAGATCGTCCGGAAGAAGGCGGCCTATGTCAAAGGCAATGTCGATGCCTGCAACGTCACGGACAATCAGACCTCGGTGGTCCGGATGAGTTCGCTTGCCGGCTGTCTCCTGATCAAGGAGGCGGGCATCGAGCCGCTCATTCAGATGGTGGTCCGGGACCGCAATCGTATTGCCCTGCAGTCCGACCTGCTCGGCGCCTCGGCGATGGGGGTGCGCAACCTGCTCTGCCTGTCCGGCGATCATCAGAAATTCGGCGACGATCCCCAGGCCAAGAACGTTTTCGACATCGATTCGATGCAGTTCATTCACATGGTCAAGTCGATGCGCGACGAGGGCACTTTTCCCTCGGGCAAGAAGCTCGAAGGGGCGCCGCAGTTTTTTATCGGCTGCGCCGTCAATCCCTTTGCCGATCCGTTCGAGATCCGGGTGCCGCGGCTGAAGCTGAAAGTCATGGCAGGGGCCGACTTCGTCCAGACCCAGTGTATCTATAATATGAAGAAATTCAGAGAGTATATGGAGCTGGCCAAGAAGGAGGGGCTGCATGAAAAAGTCAAGATCCTGGCCGGGGTGACGCCGCTCAAGTCGGCGGGGATGGCGAAATTCATGCGTAAGATGGTGGCGGGGATGGATATTCCCGACGAGGTTATCAACCGGATTTCCGCCGAACCGAAGGAGAAGCAGGCGGACAAGGGGATCGAGATGTGCATAGAACAGATTCAGGAACTGAAAGAAATGGAGGGCATTGCCGGGGTTCACGTGATGGCTATTGAATGGGAAGAAAAATTGCAGGAAATCATCGGCGGAGCGGGTTTACTCCCTCGACCTGTGGTAGACTAGAAGAGAGAAAGGCATATCAATTTCAAATAATGGAGGAGATGCATGGCTGAGAAAAAGAAAATTCTGCTCGTTGACGATGATCCTGATTTTGTCGAGGCGGTACGCGTGATCGTAGAGAGTGGTGGCTATGATGTGCGGGTGGCATATGACGGTCAGGAGGGCCTTGAGGCGGTTGCCGAAGAGAAACCGGATCTGATCGTGCTCGATGTGATGATGCCGGTAATGAACGGCCATGCCGCCTGCGCCCGCCTGAAAGCCGATCCGGAAACGGCCAAGATTCCGATCATCCTTCTCACCGCCGTGGCCGACCGGGTCACGACCAGTACCTACACCCACCGCGACATGCTTGAGAGCGAAGCGGAGGATTATATGCCAAAGCCGGTAGAACCGGCTGAATTGCTTAATCTTATTAAAAGCTGGATGGCATAGCGTATTGTAGTATCGCCTCGCGGCGTCGCGAAGGCAACCGGTCGACGCCGCGGGGTTACGGTTGTATCCTCAGCTGTTTTCCTCAGATTCCAGGGATATTGTTATGAATAACGTACGTATTCTGGTCATAGACGATGAAAAGGTTATCCGGGAAGGGGTGGAGCGCGCCCTGTCGAAAAGAGGGTACGAAATCGCCAAAGCGGAGGACGGCAACCGGGGGCTTGCGATGCTCAAGGCGGTAAACTTCGATATCGTCCTGACCGACCTGATGATGCCCGGTCTTGACGGTTTTGCGGTCCTTGACTGGATTCGGGAGAATCAGCCCCATATACAGGTTATCGTCATTACCGGATTTGCCACGGTTACCAAGGCGGTAACCGCCATGAAGCAGGGCGCATTCGATTTTGTCGGCAAGCCGTTCACCCCGGATTATATCCGGATAGTGGTCGACCGGGCCATCGACAAGCTGACCATGCGGGCCGAGACGGAAAAGCTGCGGGAAGAAAAAAACCGGGGTCTGGAGGCTATTGATAAATCCCAGAGCCGGCTGAAGACCGTTTTCAGCTGCATGGCCGAGGCGGTACTCATTACCGACGCGGAGGGAATCGTCGTGCTCCACAATCCGGCCGCCATCAAGATCCTCGAAATCCAGACCGACCCGTTCATCGGCAAGCCGCTGGCTGCCTCGATCCGGGATAAAACCGCGGTGAACATGGTCAGCGAGGCGATGAGCAAGGCGGTGGTGGTGACCCGGGAGTTTGCCCCCGGCGCCATATCCCGCAAATTTCTCCGGGCCTATTGTTCCCCGGTGACCAATGAACAGGGGGTAGTGATCGGGTCGGTCACCACCTTTGAGGATATCAGCGCCCATAAGCAGATCGACCGGATGAAGTCGGATTTCGTGGCGATGGTCGCCCACGAACTGAAATCGCCTCTCGCATCGGTCGAACAGATGATCTATGCCTTGCAGGTTGGCTGTCAGTACGAGGCGACCAACAACTGCAACGCCCTCCATAAGCGGATGACGACCCGGACCAAGGATCTCCTGCGGCTGATCGACAATCTCCTCAATCTCTCCAAACTCGAGAGCGGCACCGTGGTCTTCAACCTCGAACCGGTGCGGGGCGACGATATCATCCGGGAGGTGATCGATATCACCAAGCCCCAGGCTGACGGCAAGGGGATAACCATCGGCTATCATCCCTGCGGGGAAGAGTGGCTGTTCAACATCGACTACGACCATATGCGCACGGCGATCATGAACATCGTCTCCAACAGCGTGAAGTACACGCCCGACGGCGGCCAGGTGCTCCTCAGCACCGAGCTTGTCGGCGGCTTTGTCAACATAATCGTACAGGATACCGGCCTTGGTATCAGCAAGGACGATTTGCCCCACATCTTCGATCGATTCTTCCGGGTAAAAGGCAAGGCCACCCGCCATATAACCGGTTCCGGCCTGGGGCTCGCCCTGGTTAAGGAAGTGGTCGAGGCCCACCAGGGATACATCGATGTCCAGTCGACTCCGCAGGTCGGAACCACGTTTATCCTCAGCTTTCCCCTGGTGCAAAAGAATGGCGCATCCGTCCCGGAGCTTCAGCTCACCGCCGGGTAGACTGTGTTTTTTCCTCCTTTGTAGTAGTAGGAAGAAATGCAACAACGGATCGCATGCATTCTCGTGACGGTTTGCCTGTTCGCTGCGTCTGTCAGTCCGGCTGCTGCCCTGGACGAAAATCTGGCCAGTCAGGTCCTGGCGGAGATCAATCTGGCCCGTGCCGAACCCAGCAAATATGGCGGATTCCTGCGCGAGTATCGCAACCACTTCAAGGGGATGTTATATCAAATTCCGGGGATGGACGCCCCGCGGGAGACCGACGAGGGAGCTGCCGCCGTTGATGAGGCGATCAAGTTTCTCCCCCAGGAGAAACCATCGCAACTAATCGGCAAACCGGGTTCGGATTGCCACAAATGACTCCAAATTCTGCACAAAGTGGTCGAACAGGCGGGGGTCAAAATGGGTTCCCCGGCCTTCGGTCATGATAGTTAAAGCCTCATCGAGCGGAATCGCCTTCTTGTACACCCGTTCGCTGGTGAGGGCGTCGAAGACATCGCAAATCGCCGCGATACGGCCGGTAATCGGGATATTTTCGCCCGCGAGCCCTCGCGGATAACCGTTTCCGGCATATTTCTCGTGGTGGTTGAGGGCAATTTCGGCTCCGAGAATGAGGACATCGGATGTAGACTCGGAAAGAATCCGGAACCCTATCTCGCAATGGGTCTTCATGGCCTCGAATTCCTCAGCCATGAGTTTGCCGGGTTTCAATAAAATCGTGTCGGATATGCCGATCTTGCCGACGTCATGGAGCGGGGCGGCATACTTGATACTCCGGCACATAGCTTCGGGGAGTCCGCTCAGCCGGGCAAGCTGTTCGGAGTAATGGCCCATCCTGATGGTGTGTTTGGCGGTTTCGTTGTCCCGGAACTCCGCCGCCTTGGAAAGAATATGGATCGATTCCTCTCGGGATTTGAATAGCTCCCTGGTGCGTTCCTCGACCAATATTTCCAGTTCCTCGCGATGCCGGCGGTTCTCGATTTCGAGTTGCCTGCGCCTGAGGGCATTGGCAATATTTATTATTATCTCGTTGGACTGAAAGGGCTTGGTCACGTAGCCATAAGCCCCCATGTGCAGGGTTTCGATGGCCGTCTCCCGGTCGTCGACTCCGGTAACCATGATCACTGCCAGGTCGGGATAGCGTTTCAACACTATCCGCAGCAGTTCCATGCCGGTCATACCCCTCATGTTGATATCGCTGATCAGCAAATCGACATGTTGTACGGCGAGCATCTCGAGAGCGGTTTCCGCATCTTCGGCCATGAAGTGGAGATATCCCTCCATCTTCACTATGGCCCCGATAACCCCTCGGACCTGGCTCTCGTCATCGACAATAAGAATGGTCTGCTGTTGTGGATCCATGGTGTTTCCGAAACTCCAATTTTAATCGACAGGTAAGCGAAACAAAATATCCCTGCTTATTAAATCACAGCCGTGACCATTTTCGCAAAACTTTTCCACCAAAGAGCTGAGTTAATGAGTTGCAGTTAGGCAACAGTGCTGCGGGAAAGTACCCGGATTGATTCGTCAGGCCGCTTTTCTTGCGAGATAGCCGTTGTCTTCGCCGTTGTCTTCGGCCATTTCGGCTTCTTTCATGGCAAGATAATCGTCAAACTGCATCATTGCGTCGATAATTCCGGTTGGCGTAATCTCAACAATCCGGTTGGCTACAGTCGAGACAAACTGATGGTCGTGGGAGGCAAAAAGCACGATCTCGGAGAAACCGATCAGCCCGTTATTCAGGGCGGTGATCGATTCGAGATCGAGATGGTTGGTGGGCTCATCGAGGATCAGGACATTGGCGTCGGCCAGCATCATCCTGGAGAGCATGCAGCGCACCCTTTCCCCACCGGAGAGCACGGAGGTTTTTTTGGTGGCCTCATCGCCGGAAAAGAGCATTTTGCCGAGAAATCCCCGGATGAAACTCTCGTCGGTCCTGGGTGGTGCGAACTGGCGCAGCCAGCCGACCAGGTCGTACTCGTCGGTGTTGAAAAAACTGTCGTTTTCTTTAGGGAAATAAGCATTTTTGATAGTAACGCCCCAACGGATGGTGCCCTTGTCCGGCTGCAGTTCGCCTGCCAGAATCTGGAACAGGGTGGTCTTGGCCAGGCTGTTTGGGCCGACGAAGGCGATCTTGTCACCCTTGTTGACGGTGAGGGTAAGATCCTTGAACATGTTCACCCCGTCGATCTCTTTGCAAAGACCGTCGATTTCCAGAATGATGTCGCCGCAGGCCCGTTCCGGTTTAAAGACGATGTAGGGATATTTGCGGGAGGACGCCGGCATCTGGTCGATGGTCAGCTTCTCCAGCAGCTTTTTCCGCGAGGTGGCCTGCTTAGCCTTGGAGGCGTTGGAGCTGAACCGCCGGATGAACTCCTTGAGTTCCTCCGCCTTGGCCTTGGACTTATTGCTTTCAGTCTCCTTCTGGCGGAAATGGAGCTGGCTGGCCTCATACCAGAAGTCATAGTTGCCGACATACACCGTGATTTTGCCGTAATCGATGTCTGCCATATGGGTGCAGACCTGATTGAGGAAATGCCGGTCATGGGAGACAATGATTACGGTGTTTTGAAAACGGGCAAGAAAATCTTCAAGCCAGTTTATGGTCTTCAGGTCGAGCTGGTTGGTGGGTTCGTCCAGGAGCAGAATGTCGGGGTTGCCGAAGAGGGCCTGGGCCAAAAGTACCCGGACTTTGTCGCTGCCGTCCAGTTCCTTCATCTTTTTCTGACGATACCCTTCGGGGATACCAAGACCTTTCAGCAGCACTGCGGCTTCGGCTTCGGCATCGTAGCCATTCATATCTCCGAATTTTGCTTCCAGTTCCGCCGAGCGAATGCCGTCTTCTTCAGTAAATTCGGCTTTGGCGTAAATGGCCTCGCGCTCGGCCATGACCTTATAGAGTTTTTTGTGGCCAACGAGGACGCTGTTGATAACGGTGTATTCGTCAAAGGCGAACTGGTCCTGGTTGAGTACGGCAATGCGTTGTCCCGGACCTTTGCTGATCTCGCCGCGATCCGGATCAAGTTTCCCGGCCAGTATTTTCAGGAAGGTGGATTTGCCGGCGCCGTTTGCCCCAATCAGGCCATAACAGTTGCCAGGAGTAAATTTAATATTTACGTCCTGAAAAATGATTCTCTTGCCATAGGAGAGCGCAACATTGGAAGCGGTGATCATGGATGTTTCCTCATAATAAAAGCCAAAAGGAGAACCCCATGGCCTAATGTGTTTCGGTAATAAAAGCAGAAAATGAAAAAGGAAAAATGAAAAAGGGAAATAAAAACCTATTCATCCGCCTGGGGGACGAGGCTCTCATCTTCCGGGCCGGGGGTCGTTGCCTTTTCCTGCTTGCGCTGCTTTTTTTCATCCTTTTTCTTCTTCTTCGCCAGTTCTTTCTGGCGCTTTTCGTATGAATAATTTGTCTTGGCCAAGAGTACCCTCCCTGCGATGTTGAATTCGGTAAAAAAAACTGCGGTAAAAAAAAGACCCCGCAAAATGCGGGGCCTTTTCAGTGGGCTCTGTCAGATCTTAGTTCTGAACGACATTGGCCGCTGCAGGTCCTTTGGGGCCGTCGACGACCTCGAAGGTGACCCGCGCGCCTTCAGTCAGGGATTTGAAACCCTGGGCCTGAATTGCAGAATGATGTACGAATACATCCTTGCCGCCATCTTGTTCAATAAAACCAAAACCTTTTGAATCGTTAAACCACTTTACTGTTCCTTGAGCCATCTTGTACTACTCCTTTGTGCGGGGTGAAACCCCTTTTGTGTATAGAGTCGAAACATCACCTGATACTTCGACTGGTTGTCTGGAGATCCAGACAAATCTGGTAAAAACACTTTAAATTTCAATAACTTAATTTATCTCTGCACCGGCTTTCTGGTGCCGAAATCGAAGGCGCTGGCGCGGCTGCGACCCTGGCTGCGACTTTTCTCGCCACGGCCCGCCGTGCCGGGTTTCTTCGCCGACGGCATATGGCGAGAACTGTTTTCTCTTCCTAGGGCTGCGCTTCGTTCTTCTTCGGTCGCAGGGGCGAAAGCGGGAACCCTCTCCCGGGCCATTTTTTTGCCGAGATTGCGTTCGATGAGCGCTATCATCTTGCCGTCTTCCTGGCCGGCAAAGGTGAGCGCCTGGCCTGACCGGGTCGCCCTGCCGGTTCGTCCGGTACGGTGGGTATAGGTTTCGGCGGTATCCGGCACGTCAAAGTTGATGACATGGGAGATACCCAGGACATCAATGCCACGGGCGGCTATATCGGTTGCCACCAGAATCTTGTACGTACCGTCCCGAAAGCCGTCGAGAGCCTGCTGCCGTTTTTGCTGGGAAAGATTCCCCTGCAGCGAGGCGGCACTGAAACCGGCCTTTTCCAGATGCAGGGCCAAACTTTTCGCCTTATGCTTGGTGCGGGTGAAAACGAGGGCGCTCTGTATCTCCTGCTCATGGATTATGCTCTTGAGCAGCGAGGTTTTCTGCGCCGTGGCGACCTGAAAAAGGACATGGGAGATTCTCGGGGCCGGCAGGTCGTGGTCGATCTGCACGGTCGCCGGGTTTACCAGGAGCTCCTCGGCCAGATGACGGATTTCGTGGGGCATGGTGGCGGAAAAAACCAGAGACTGGCGTTTAGTCGGCACCAGCTTGATGATCCGTCGAATATCAGGCAGGAAGCCCTTGTCGAACATATGGTCGGCTTCATCCAGCACCAGTACCTCAACGGTGCTGAGACTGAGCGCCTTATCATTGATCAGGTCGAGCAGGCGACCCGGACAGGCGACGACTATCTCCACTCCGGCCCGCAGGGTTCTGATCTGCGTTCCTTTGCCCACTCCACCATAAATGACGACGCTGTGCAGACCGGTCTCTTTGCCCATCATGCCGATATTCTCATGGATCTGCTCGGCGAGTTCCCGGGTAGGTGCGACGATCAGGGCCCGTACTTTCTTGCGGGGGCCGGTCAGCAGACGCTGGAGCAGGGGAAGAACGAAGGCTGCGGTCTTGCCGGTTCCGGTCTGGGCAAGGCCAAGGATGTCGCGGCCGGCGAGGATCGGCGGGATAGCATTTTTCTGGATCGGGGTGGGGGCGGTGTAACCGCAGGCATCAATGCCCGCTTCAATGGTCTGGTGGAACTGAAAATCTTTAAAACTCATTAATACTCCTGTGTATTTCTTAGTGAGCTCGCCGGGTTTTTTCCCGGTATCTCGGCTGCGGATGCCTTATGCTCCGCTGGTATAGCAGTTATGTATTCTATGGGAAAACCGGGCTGATGATGAACCCCTTTCGGCTGTTGGCGTGCTGCCTTGCGCCGAAGTCGGGTGAATGTCTCAAGAAGTAGTCCCGGGTGAGTTTGACCTGCAGAACCAAACCGTGTCGGTTGGAAAGGGCGTCAAGATCAGTTTCTGTCATGCTGTGACAGGGGGATCCGAAAAGAATCATACTGCTTCTCCGATTTAAGTAAACAGCATGAACTTCTACAGCAACGATCGACGCTCGGTGAAAAACGAGGTTAACGAGGAAAACCTGAAGGGAATGTGCTTCTACTTAATAGAATTTGATAGCGGGACTATACTCTCTTTGTGGAGATTTGCAAGGAAATAAACACATCGGAGTAAAAATGAAAGAGATTGGGGCGATGCCGAGTTTGCCCGCCGAGAACCCTCCGTACCCGGCAGTGGCTTTCGCTGTACAGGATGACGGCCTGATCGATTATATTCGTCAGGTATCAAATCTTTTTCTTTCATTTTTTTTTTACCAGGCGGTACAATACTTCAAAAGCTCCATGTCGAGAGATACGAAGTACACAATCAGCACGTTCTACACCAAACCCTAACCAAGGAGAAAAACTATGACTGAGAGTGTTTACAAAATTATCGAGCTGGTCGGATCGAGCCCCGTGTCCTGGGAGGAAGCTACCCAAAATGCCATCAAGTCAGCCGGAATGAGCCTTCGTGATCTGCGTATCGCCGAGGTCGTCACGCTGGATATGAAGCTTGAGAACAATCAACCGGCAGTCTTTCGGGCGCGCGTGAAACTCTCTTTCAAGCTCCTCGCCGATTAAAAAACAATTCCTGGGAAATGCCGGGAAGCATCACTCCGTTTTGAATACCCCTTGAGTGGTGCACCATAAGGAGCCGTAACGAAATGAGAAAAGATGGATAAGTTATTTCGTTGCGGCTCCGCTGCCGACTTTTTCAGCGAAGTTGTTCGCCGATGGCTTTGCCGTAAGCCTGGCAGGCCTTTGCGCCTTCGCTGCTGATTACCATATCCTCGGTAAGATTCAACGGCCCGAGGGTGGTCATGTCCATTTTAAAGACGTACAGCATGGTATCATAAATCATCGGCGCACTCTCGCCGCTATGGGTGTGGGAGCCGAAGGCACCGCCAATTTTGCCGTTCAGGTTGGCGAGTTCCGCCTTGAACAGGAATTGTTTCATTCCTCCCGTTATATCCTTGTGATAGGTAGGGCAGCCGAAGACATAGGCATCGAAACCAACGATGTCCAGCTCGTTATCAATTTCCGAAATTTTTTTCAGTACCACTTCTATGCCGGCAAACCGCAAGCCTTCCGCAATATAATCGGCCATAGTCTCAGTTTTTCCCGTGCGGCTGTGATAGGCGATAAGCGCTTTTTTCATGGAACCTCCTCCGATTGTATGGATGGTTGATGGCCTGCGTACTTTGCTCTGATTTTACAACCGATGGCCCGATGCGACAATGATTTCACGGAAGCCGCGGACCCATAAGGCTTGGTATGGCTTTCTGTCAAGAACAATGTGCATGCTTTTGATATATGTCAATATTTTACCTTTTATCCGGTCATTCTTCCACCCGCCCTCCTCTCCACTGAAACCCGGCTGCCGAAATATCAGGACGGTATTTCAACTGCAGGCCCTTGAGGAAGTTGCGGAGAATCTGATCCTTGCAGAGACGGTAATGCTGATGGTCCGGTTTGCGAAAAAAAGCGGTCAATTCAGATTTGCTCAAAGAGAGTTGGGCCATGCTTAAAAGTGCTATGATATCATCATCTCTCAGGTTGAGGGCGATTTTCAGTTTGCGGAGAATGATATTATTTGTCAACCGTTTTTCCGGTTTCATCCGGGACCCGTCCTGCTTTCCCCTTTTGTCGCAGATCAGACCGTTGAGGAAAATTGCCAATATCAGATCATTGCACTTCTGGAATGCCGGGTCATCCTCCTTTTTTAACCAGTCGCTGATCTGCTCCCGGGTTACCGGATGCTCGGCCAGGCCAAAGATCGTGATCATTTTCCCGTCACTGAGGTCAAAGATGTAGCGGATGCGGCGCAGGATATCGTTACTGTTCATGGAAATATTGTTTTTGGCGGGTTGTTCCTGAAAGGCCAGGTGGTTTCCGTAATAAAAAATCCGGCGCCGGTTCCGCCGGGTTGAGGCTCATCCTGATACTCATTGCGGGAGAGCGGCCTTTATCCGGTTGACCACGATGAGCCCCGTCACCACCAATACGATGGCGCCGATGAGGTTGGCAGTCACCGGCTCATCGAGCAGGACAACACCCAGGAAGACGCCGGAAATCGGCATGATAAAGACAAAGGAGTGCAGCGCAGTCGCCCCGAATCTGCTGATCATGGTATTCCACGCCACAAAGCCGAACGATGCCGTAACAAATATCTGGTAGATCATGGACTTGAATATTGCCGCATCGATAAACCTGATCATCTCGCCATCAAAGAGAGAGCCGCAAAGCAGAAAGATCGGCGCCGCCATGGCCATGGGGTAGAGAGTGATCTGGAGGGGGTTGAAACCGCCGATGATCGTCTTGATATACACCACATGACAACTCCACACCATTACCGCAAGTAAAATCAGCAGATCGCCCCGGAGGGCGTCTCCGCTCAGGGCAATATTGTCAAAAAACAGCACCACTACCCCGGCAAAACCGACGATGAGACCAAGGATCTTCCTGCGGTTGATCCCGTCTCCCGGAATGAAGACATGGGCAAGCAGCATCACCATAAAGGGCAGGATATTGCTGATCAGGGTGCCATGGGATGCGGTGGTCGTGCTCTGGCCAAAATAGAACAGGGAGAGTTGGACAAAGAATATAGCTGCGAGAAGGGCTAAATGGCCGAATTGCCGCCGGTTGACCGCCAGCGGCTTGCCGGTGCAGATCGCCCAGATCAATAAGACGATTGCGGCCGTGCCGAAGCGCAGACCGGCGGTGGTGAAGACCCCGAGCCCAGTCAGGCTGATCTTCACGGCTACGGCATTGGCGCCGAACAGGATGCATAAAAAAGCGGTAAAAAACGACGCCCCGAGAGGCAGCCCGTGGCTGGCTAATTGGGGGTGTAATGCGTTGACATGTGTCTTCACTGACAGCCTTTCTTTCAGCGCCGCAACATTTGCGGCGCAAATCTCTCGCCGGATCGGGCCTGCATGACCGGCTGGCTAATGGCTTCCCCGTTCCAGCGACTCTGGTTAGAGGACGATTTCCTCGCCAAATTTCATCACGATGGCCTTCTTGCCGAGGGCTTCGACTTTTCTCTTGAACTCGCCCGGGTCGGCGGCGATGACCGGGAAGGTGTTAAAATGTATGGGGATGGCAACCTTGGGGTTGGCGAGTTCAACGGCTTTCACCGCGTCTGTTATGCCCATGGTGAAATTGTCGCCGATCGGCAGCAGCATATAATCGATCGGCGTCATTTCGCCAATCAATTTCATGTCGTAAAAAAGCCCGGTGTCGCCGGTGTGATAGACCGACTTGCCGTCGGCGGTTATTACCACGCCGGCCGGTTCTCCGCCGTAGGTGTTGTCCGGAGTCATTGAACCGTGGTGGGCGATGGTGAACTTCAATCTGCCGAAGTCGAAGTTGTGTGCTCCGCCGATATGCATGTTGTGGGCGCGGAAGCCCTTGGCGATACAGTAATTGGCCAGTTCATTGACACAAATGAACAGGGCCTTGGTCCGTTTGGCAATTTTGAAGCCGTCGCCGAGATGGTCGCCATGGGCATGGGTCAGGACGATGAAGTCGGCGGCAAGGTCGGCCGACTTGACCGGCGAGGTCGGATTGTCGTCCAGGAACGGATCGATGAGGATGATATGGCCGGCATCGGTGGTGATCTGAAATGAAGAATGGGAAAAATATCTGAGTTTCATGTCTGCCTCCAGGGTTGATAACGCGTTATCGGCTAATGTCCCATCAGAGAGTAGCAGCAATAGCCGTTGTTTTCAAATTGATTGTGGTTACACTTGCCGTTCGGACATCGGCTTGGTCATCCGGATGCGGTTGTTGTGCAGTGCAATTTTGTTGACCGAATGGTGCCCGGAATCATAGTATTCAAGCCAAAGATGAGTTAGATTAATGGCAAGCGCGGGGATTGAGATCTGTGGGAGAATACCGAGAAAGGCAGAAATGAGCGAGCCGTAACGAAATGCGGAAATACGGACCATATTTCGTTACGGCTCCCAAACGGGACACGAGAGATAGAAATGAGCATGCGACAGGTTCTTCTTGTTGAAGACAGCAAGATGTTTGGCCGATTAGCCAAAAGCAGAATTGAAAAGACCTTTGATGTCCCCGTCTTCTGGACCAGGACCCTGGCCGAGACGGAGAAAATCCTGGCGATGGCCAAGGGCCATTTCTCCATGGCGCTGCTCGATTTCAGCCTGCCGGATGCCCCCAACGGCGAGGTGATCGACCGGGTCGTTGCCGAAGGAATTACCTCCTTCGTTTTTACCGCCGATCTGACCGAAGAGGTGCGGAATATGGTCTGGTCGAAGAAGGTGGCCGATTATATCCTGAAAGAGGATCCGAACAGCCTCGACTATATTATTGCCGCCATACGTCAATTGGGCGAAAACGAGGATTCCCTTGTTCTGGTCGTCGGCGATTCGGCCGGCTATCGGACCATCGTTTCGGAGCTTCTGTATATCCGCAAATTTCGGGTCTTAAATGCCACGGACGGCAAAAGTGCCCTGGCGATTCTTGGCCAGTATCCGGAGATCAGGCTGGTCGTCACCGACTACAACATGCCCGGGATGGACGGTTGCTCGCTGTGCCAGAAAATCAGGGAAAAATTCAAGCAGGACCGTCTTGCTATTATCGGGTTTTCTTCGGAAAACGAAGGGAATATCGGCGCCCGGTTCATCAAAAGCGGCGCCAATGATTTCATTATCCAGCAGTCATTTCTGGTCGAGGAATTCTACTGCCGTGTCAACCATTGTCTGGAAAATTTGAGCCTCATCGACAAGATCCGCGAGGGGGCAATTCGTGACTTTCTCACCGGCCTGCACAACAGGAGGTATTTTTTCGATGCCGGTATCGAACTGCTCGATCATGCTCGGAAAAATGCGGAATCCCTGGCCTGTATCATGCTGGATATCGATTTTTTCAAGAAAGTGAACGATAGTTACGGCCATGACGTGGGCGATGTGGTGATCAAAAGCATCGCCCGCATGTTACGGGAAAATGCGGGCGACCGGGATATTGTCGCGCGAATCGGCGGCGAGGAATTCTGCGTCCTTACCCCGGGCGGCAAGAAAAAAGAGGTAGTTGACCGGGTTGAAAACCTTCGCCGGCGGATTGAAACAACACCGGCAACCCTTCTCGACGGCGAAAAACCGCTCTTTGTCACCTCCAGTATCGGAATCTGTACAGAAATCGGCGACAACCTGGAGGCGATGATGAAAATCGCCGATGAACATCTGTATAAGGCCAAGAACAGCGGCCGCAATCGTGTGGAGTTCTAGGACAGTACCCCTCCTGGCCGCCGGTTTCGTGCGGTGTATCCTGCTGTTCTTATTGCTTTTCCCAAACCTGGGTGTGCTTGCCGCCGTCTCTCACAATGGTAATTTTGGTTGCTGTGCAATCTTTCGAAACGAGATCGCTCGCCGTGAAACTATTGCATGCATCGGTCGCATTGCACGTCTTGTCGGCGATAAAGACCGCCGCCAGCCCAGGCGTCGTGCCATTGATGCAGGCGTTCGTACTATCGGGAACATTTACCGTGAGACTTGAAGGAGTTACCGATTTGACGATCCCGGCGCCAGTACAACTCACCGTTTGGGTTTGTCCGCCGCCGGAGGTGCAAGGGTCGTATTTATAGCTGCTCAACCGCCAATTATCACTCGTATCCGCTGGGGTGGTCGGAGTAGTGGGAGTAGTGGGAGTAGTGGTTGTGGGGGTATCGGTGGTGCTGCCGCCCCCTCCGCCGCCGCCCCCTAAAGCCACCGCGATAACGGCGATGCCGGCTACGGCCGCACCGCCAATCAACCAGGGCTTCAAGGATGTGCCGGATTGTTCGTCAACGGTTCCCCCGGATACGGCATCGGTCGATATCCAGCTGACCGATTCGGGATTGTATAATCCTGCGACCACGCCATATTTCTCGGACGGATCGGCGACCTGAAAATCGTAGCCCGCCTCGAAACCGATAATGTATTTCGAAGCATAGGGGGATTCGCTATAGACTTTTATTTTTTCTGGTTGCTTATCTGCTTTGGGCTTGTGCGAATTCTCAGCTATGACGGTATGATACTGTTGCGATTTGACCACTACGCCATTCTTGTTTTTAACGAGTATCAAGTACTCGATCTCGCCGGCGTCGGCCGCCGGTGCCGGGAGCATCCCGCTGTAATTCTTGTCTTTTTTGTTCGTCAGCGGGATGTAGTAGAAGATTGTCCCGACAGTGGATTTAAAATAAACACGTACCACTTCGACACCAGCCGAATCCTCAACGGTGGCGGAGAGGGGAACTGCACTGCCGGCAGGAGAAGAATCAACCGGCTGATGCAGAATTTTTGTATCCGATAAATCGGTATTCTCCGCGGCGATTGCCCAGGGAGATGTATTCAGTACCGCAAGCAATGGTATCAGTATCCGTGCAACAACCCTCATGCAGTATATTTTCATTCGATTATCCCCATTCAATTGTGATTACCGGAAAATGGTGTACCCGGCGTACCGTAAAAAGTGCTTCGAGAGCAGAAACCCATTAACATTATTGATGAAAAAACAATATCTCGCAATGCGACCCAATTACTGTAACCGATCCTGTTTTAAAGTCAATAATCTCAATATGCGATCTCAATATGCAAAGAGCAGCCTCAAAGCGGGAACGGGATCTATGGCAAAAGGCCGGGATGCACGACCGGTTCTCTGTGTCCGGCCGTCGTTCAATCCGCGGTTTTTTCCAGTGTCCTGTGAAATTATACATGCCGAACCTGAATTTTGCCTGTATTTTGTCGTGCGATGCTATTCGGCTGGATTTCCCGGCCGTTGATAACATAAAACACAACCGACAAACTTGACATATCGGAAAAATATGGCCCTTACAAAAGAGGAAATCAATCGTAAACTGCTGCATATCTTCTCCGGAACGCTCATTCCGGCGGGTATCTTCTACATCCCCATGGTGGAGGGCTACTCCGCTCTCACCCCTGTTGTCGCGCTGCTTTTTCTGACGCTCGGTTCGATCCTGTTCGAATATCTTCGCTTCAATAACGCTGCCGTGCAGAAGCTGTTCACCTCCCTGGGGGCAAGCGTACTGAGAAGCTCGGAAAAAAATTCGGTGACGGGGGCCACCTATATTTTTGCATCGGCATTCATCTGCTCGGTGATCTTCTATCAGGACCCGCATATTTCTTTTATCGCACTCTCCCTCTTTATTCTCGGAGATGCCGTGGCGGCCATTGTCGGGATAAGCATCGGGCGGATCAAAATAGGCAAGAAATCGCTGGAGGGTTCCGCCGCCTGTTTTATCCTGGGCCTGTTTCTCTTCTTTTTTGTCTATCCGAACGTACCGATGCTGCTCGACCGGTGGAACGGTTCCGTGCCGCTGCCGCTCATCGTGATTGCCTCGTTTGCGAACACGATATTTGAACTTTTTCCCATACGTTTCGGGACAAAGTTCGCCATCAACGACAATCTGTCCGTACCGCTCATAACCGGCATGGTGATGCTCATTTTTTACCCGTATTTCGTCTGATTTAAAATGGGGCGAACGGGCTCCTACCGGCCGGAGAAGGATCGATAGGCAAAGCGGATTCCCCCGACTTTAATGGAAAATGAGACTCCGCCCAGACCGCCGAAAATTCCGCCGGCAGAACTGCCGGCGCCACGCTCGGGCACGCTAATGGGCGGATAGGGATCTTCCGTCGCTTCGGTCAGCAGCGGTTCCGATGTGATGCCGACCCGGAGGGGGACAAGAAAGTCGAGATTTTCTGCTCGGGCTGTGCTGTGCTCGGCCTGCACCGGTATTTCACCGGGAGTTGGCGGGGCGGAAGTGTAATCGTTCTGGATGAGCAGGCGGAAAGGTTTTGTTTTTCTGACTTCGCCCCGGGTGCTTTTGCGCAAAAGCAGGTAATCGATGCCCTTGGTCCAGTTCCTGGCCGGAGGCAGAGTGGCCGAGTAGGTTCCCTTGCCGGAGAGGGTCATCGGCAGAAAGAGATAGTCGCCGGCGGTCATGGTTTTAAAATAGAGACGTATTTCGGCGATCTCTGCGGGGTCGGCGAAGGTGACGCTGATTGGAACACTCCTCCCGGCGGTTGCCGAATATACCGGGCTGTGGTCGAGGTTTGCCGCCGGCGGCAGTTCCACGTCGGCCGCTGCCAACGGCCTGGCCGCACACCATGGCACCGAAAAAAATACCAGAAAAAGAAAGGTTGCCGGCCGGCAGCGCAGGTTCATAAAAATGAGGAAATACGGCCTCGGCCGCCCGCCCGGAGGCTCAGCCGGGACAGCATTCATTGCCGGGGCAATTACGGCAGTTCCTGCATGATCCGGCTGATGATCGCCTGATCCCATTCCTTCTGCTTGGCGATGCCGGAAGGTCTCAAGGCGGTATGGGTGAGCACCAGAACGCTGTGCTCTCTCGGCTTGAACCAGATGCCGACGAGTTCACTGTCGTTTTTCTCGACGGTTTCACCCGGTTTCAAATGCACCGCTTCAAAGTACTCCTCACTCTCCTTGGTGATGGCAAACCCTAAATGAGTCAAGGCGTTGCGGGCCGCGGTCTGAACCACGCTCAGCGGATGCTGAAAGACGGTGCCGGTGTTCGGCGCGGGTTGGACAGGCACATGTTCCGCGCATCCAACGAGGTTGACAAGACTGAAAAGAAACAGGACTGCCAGGGTTTTCAATGGGCCGATCATACATTCCTCCTCTCGGATGTGGGTGATTTGTTCTACTCCGCCGGACTGCTGCCGCCTGGTTCCGGATAGCTTGCAGCCGGTTGTTACTGTCTGGAATTAAAAAGGATCTTACTCATAATATATTTTTTATTCTAGCATAGTCGGCAGAGGGAAAGCAAACCAACTCCTCGGGCAGAGTGTTTTTGTTTTTTTGTTTTTTTGTTTTAAGTCCGGTGAACGCTTCTGCGCTGCCTTTGGCTATCACAATAATCATTTTTGGGTAAGTGCCAAAGCGGAGCTTGCCGCGATTATTGCACGATATCGCTCAGTCCCTTGGCCAGAGAGGAGAGGCTGGCGCTGCGCATCAGGACGAAGGGTTTACGGTAGCGTTTGCACATTGTCTTCACGCAGTTGCAGGCGTCATGACTGACGCAGTCTATCGGACAGAAAACTGCATCGGCGGTGAGCAGCATCTTGGGCAGGAGGCTGCGCGAGACCTCCCTGCCGCCGTCGTGGTGGATGAACCGGCCACCGGAATTTTCGACCATCTGCCGATAGTGGGGCACCATCCTGTTAAGACCGCCGACGTACAGGACGGTCCGGCCGCAGAGATTCAGGCCGGGACAATTGGCGGTGTTCTGGTCCGCGCAGATTGCGCAGGGACTGGCCGGCACCGGATGGTGCAGGAGTATGGCTTCGAGCGCGGCGATTTCCCCGGCCTGGTCACTCAGGCGTTGCTTCAGGATGCGGTGCTGCTCTTTCATGGCTTCGAGTTCAACGGTCAAGCCATCGATTCCGGCCTGCAGGTCGCTGTTCCGCCGCCGAAGCTCCTCGTTCGCCTGCCATGCCGGGTTCAAAGAGACGATTCGCTCGCTGAGTGCGGCCATTTGCGCGCGTAGCTGGTGATTTTCCCGGACGAGGGCGGCGTGACCGGCGGCATGGCCGTCTCGTTCCATCGCCAGGCCGGAAATTTCCTCTTTGAGCTGACGTTTCTCCCGCAGGTACGACTGCCGATCGGAACCGAGCACCTCTTCGAGGCTCGCCACCCTGGCGCGCAGATCGCCGATCAGGACCTTTTTCTTATGGGAGCTGCCGACACAGTCATAGCCCAGCATATGCACTTCCCGGTAAAGCTGGGCGACGAGGTC
The DNA here is from genome assembly GCA_964441345.1 of uncultured Desulfopila sp. GTDB lineage: Bacteria > Desulfobacterota > Desulfobulbia > Desulfobulbales > Desulfocapsaceae > Desulforhopalus_A. The sequence continues at coordinate 26,992 of CAYTVF010000029.1, forward strand.
CTGCGAGGCCAGCGGATGAGTCATGACCGCCCACCAGGCGCTGTCTATCCGGCCTTCGGCCAGATCCTCGACCCAGAGTTTCTTGACCTCTTCGTCCGTTGCCACCAGGAAGTATTTTCGAGTCGCGGTGCGGTACTTCTTCTCAAGATATTTATGAAGCGACTTGCCTTTTGGATCCTGCTGACCGGCAATCCCGATGAACTGGGAGTGGAGGAGATAATCGTCGGACGCGGGACCGATGGCGTACACCTTCTCGCGGCCGAGTTTGCGCAGTTCGCCACGGCTCAGGCAGGTGCCGATCAGCGCGCATTTGAAGCACTCGTCGATTTCCCATATCTTTTTTCGCTGGAGCGGCTGATGATCCGAGTCTTGTCGATCCATGATGAGCCTCCTGTAATATGATGAGATGCACCTAAGATAAATAGCCGAAATAACTCCGGGAAATCAGGATTCTCCCGGAGTTGTGGTCAAACTGTGCTACAACCCGCGGGTGAGGCTAAAACTCATAGGCCAGCCTGGTGGTAAAGCCATAGCCGTCTTCACCTGTACCGCCGTCAGCCACTGCATAATCCTGGTCATAATAGTATTCGAGGCTGAGGGTTGTCCCGGCCAGGATCGTCATCGAGGCCGAGGCGATCAATCGCTGTTCGGGCAGACCCAGGGCTAAGGCCTCGCGGGACTGCTGGTAGCCCGCGGCAAAGACCGTTTCCCTGGCCAAGAGTTCGGTGGTATAGGCAAGCTCACTGTTCCAGGCGGCGGGTCTGGCCCCGTCATCGCCATAGGCCAACTGGTCGGGATCGAAGCTGTCCAGGGCCGTGGTGTATTCGCCGATCAGGGAAAAGGGGCCGTACTTGGCGCAGAGATGGAGGCTCAGGCCGCCTGCCTGCGAAGAAATCGTGTCGATTCCGGCTTCGTCGAGGACATCGGTGATCCCGTCGGCATCGGCGATATTGTTGACCCAGGAGATGCCGGTTTCAAGGCTTGTTTCGTCCTGCTCGTAGGTGTAGCTCAACTCGGCGCCGAAACCCTTGACGGTCTCGTCTTCGCCGGTCTCGTTCATCCCCTTGAAGCCGACCAGGGTCCCGGTAACGCCGGATGTCTCGAAGCCGCCGATTACGCCGGGAGCATTGATTTCGCCGATCGTATGGGTCAGCGGATCCTGGAGCATGTTGGTGGCAAAATGACCAAAGGGGGCATACACCTTGCCGGCGGTCAGGAACAGGGGCATGGCGTCGGTATTGCCCAGGGTAATATTGGCCTCGTCGACATAGAGGCTGTCGTCGTCGCTGTCGTAATCGACGACGATCAGGCCGGTGGCCCACTCCGTCGCCTTGGCCTCAAGGGCCAGTTCCACGGTAGCCAGTTCGAAAGTGCTCGTATCCGATCCCGCATAGTCGGAGGCGACGATCGCATCGGCTTCGATGAGGCCTTTCAGTGTTACGAACTCATTGATTTTCTTCCCGTCTTTTTTCTCCGGCTGGGGTTCCGCCTCTTTTTTGCCGCCGTCGTCCATCGCCGGTTCATGCACCTGGGTGGTTTTTAACATTACCGCATCGGCAGTATCGGCGGCCAGGGCCAGGGGCCCACTCAGGATGCAGTACAGCCCGGCCGTGCCGAGGGCGAGGGTTTGTTTCAGTCTTTTGGTCATCTTCTTTAGTCCGTTCTGATAGTTATAGGTTGTATTGCCATGGGCATGGCAATGGTTGATTTTTGGTTAGCGTTCAGCCGTTCCCAGCTGACAGGTGACTGCTGACAGCTGATCGCTGATGCCTGGCTCATCCCGTCCATTCATAGGTTTCCAGGGTCAGAACTCTTGATCCGGGTCTACTAATTACAGTTCACAAAATACAGCGTAAC